>JBMTTG010000365.1:0-2876 GCA_049449095.1 Phycisphaerales bacterium
AGCGCAAGTGACGCCGTGGCGCGCAGGGGTCCGCCCCCGGCGCGTGCGCGTCGTTCCATACGCCAGTAGCTCAATTGGCAGAGCAGCGGATTCCAAATCCGCAGGTTGAGTGTTCGAGTCACTCCTGGCGTGCTGACGAGCCGACGCGGCGCCGACGAATCCTCGTCCGGCGAAGCGACCCGGCATGGAAGGCGCCGGCGGGACCGGAGTTCCGGACCTCCGCCGCGCGACCCGCGAAGGAACCACGACGATGGCGATGTCGATCTACAAGCGAGGCCAGGGCTACACGACCCGCGTGACCACCGCGGTCGCGGTCGGCCTGGTCGTCGCGCTCGGCGCGTACTGGCTCTGGGAGGAGTTCGCCGGCGCCTCGTGGTTCGAGCTTCCCTCGATCTACATCTCCGCCGGCATCGCCACGCTCTTCGCGGCGGTGTGCTCCATCGTCTCCTACTGGCTGATCGGGGTCTGGACCCGTTCGGTCGACTTCCTCATCGCCACGGACTCGGAGATGAAGAAGGTCAACTGGTCGACCCGCCGCGAGGTGATGGGGTCGACCGCGGTCGTGATCGGACTGTCGCTGCTCGTCGCGGCGTACTGCTTCGGCTTCGACCGGGTGTTCTTCCTCCTCTTCGCGTGGATGGGCGTCCTCGAAACCGGGGCCGCCTGACGCATCGACGGAGGGCGCTGGCCCTCCGAGAGTCCAACCCATGCTCGACAACCACGAACACGATTCCGACGCCGCTTCCGCCCACGAGGCGACTCCTTCGCCCGAGGCTGGGCAGCCCGCCGAGAACGCGCCGGCGGAGAAGCCGGCCAACGCGCCGAAGCGGCTTCTCTCCGGACGCGACGCGGCCGCGAAGCTCGCGACCACCTACACGCCGGTCGGTGTCGCGACGCAGCGCATCACCGAGAGCCCGACCCGCCGCGCCGCCGAGCCGGTGCCGACCACGTCCGACGAGGACCTGCCCATGTACCGCGAGGGCATGGACTGGTTCGTGCTGCGGGTCGCGAGCAACAAGGAGTCGGGCGTCCGCGAGACGCTGCTCCGCAAGGTCGCCATCGAAGGCATGGAGCATCTCGTCGGCCGCATCATGGTGCCGACGGAGAAGATCAAGACCTTCAAGGCCGGCAAGCAGAAGGTCACCGAGACCAAGCTCTATCCCGGCTACGTCTTCGTCGAGATGCGCCTCGAGCCCGATGGCCGCATCCCGCAGGACGTCTTCTTCCTGATCAAGGAGACCACGGGCGTCGGCGACTTCGTCGGCACCGCGGGGCGGCCCACGCCGATGGCGCCGCACGAGGTGCAGAAGATGCTCTTCGACTCGAAGAAGCCCGAGGAGACCCCCGAGGTCCGCTTCGAGTTCGCCAAGGGCGATCCGGTCACGATCAAGGAAGGTCCGTTCGAGAACTACGAAGGCACCGTCGACGAGGTCCTCAAGGACAAGGGTCTCGTCCGGGTGCTCGTCACGATCTTCGGACGCCAGGCCCCGATCGAACTCGAGTACTGGCAGATCTCGAAGGTCGTCTCCTGATCCCGCGTCCGCCGGAGGTCTTCCGGCGAAGGGAGAGACGATCCATGCGCACCGCGTCCTCGATCCTCGCCCTCGCGGCGTCCGCGCTGCTTTCGCTGCCGCTTGCCGGCTGCGCGAGCTGGTCGACCTTTCCGCCGGTCGAAGGCCGCGACACGTTCTCGCCGGGACTCGCTCCCGCTCCGGACGTGATGGCGAAGTCGCTCGCCTACGCCCATGCCCGCACCGGACGCGGCGAGCCGCTGCTCTTCAATCTGCCTGCCGATGTGAGCGCGGGCACGTGGGGCACCGTCGAGATCAAGCTGCGCCCCGAGGGCGGCGTTCCGATGAAGCCCGGCGACCGCGAGGTCTGGTCGATCCAGCAGGTCCGCCTTCGCGGCAACGTCGCGGAGGTCGACATCGTCTATCTCGACCAGGGCGTCTATCAGCTCGCGACCGTCCATCTCTCGTCGAAGCCCTTCGAGCCGTTCCGAGCCGAGTACCTGCAGCGATGGCTCGTGCCGGTCGAGACGCCGGTCGCGAACGATCCGCGCCTCGCGCAGCCCGAAGCGGCGACCGAGGAACCGAGTCCGGAGTCGGAACCTGCGTCGGGCGATGTCGGCGCTGATGACGAGTCCGCCGAGCACGCCAGCGAGGCGACCGGCGCCGAGGAGCCTTCCGAAGTCGCACCGGTCGAGTCCGGCGCCCTCGAAGACCCCGCGAGCGAGCCTGCGGCCTCCGACGAGCCCGCCGCCGCAGCCTTCGGACCGCCGGCCCGATGAGTGCGCTGCCGCTCGTCGTCGCGATCACCGGCGCGAGCGGCGCCCCGTATGCGAAGCGCTTCATCGAGCGCGCCACCGAGTTCGGGGTGCCGGTGCATCTGGTCGTCAGCGACCTTGGGCGACGTCTGCTCGCGGAGGAACTCGACCTCAAGCGGCTCGATCCGGACGAACTCTCCGGCGGCCGCGGCTCGATGGTCACCCTCCACAACGACCGCGACACCGGCGCTGCGCCGGGCAGCGGCTCGTTCCGCCATCGCGGCATGGCGATCGTGCCGTGCTCGGGCAACACGCTCGGGCGCATCGCCGCGGGCATCACCGACAACCTCGTGCAGCGGGCCGCCGCGGTCACCCTCAAGGAGCGCCGCCGGCTCGTCATCGCGCATCGCGAGAGCCCGCTCTCGATGATCGAGATCGACGCGATGGCGAAGGTCACCGCCGCCGGCGCCATCGTCCTGCCGCTCGCCCCGGGCTTCTACCTGCGGCCGCGATCGATCGACGATCTCCTCGACTTCATGGTCGCCCGCATGCTCGACCTCTTTGCGATCGAGCACGACCTCAAGGTCCGCTGGGACGAGCATCTCGCGGC
>JBMTTG010000366.1:0-2876 GCA_049449095.1 Phycisphaerales bacterium
TTCAGGGCTCGATGGCCTTCCGGAGCTCCGCATCGGTGCGGCAGATCCGGAAGAGGGCGTCGATCTTGGTGAGCCGGAAGAGATCGAGCAGATCGTCGCCGATCCCGATCACGAGGCAGTCGGCGCCGCGGCGGGCCGCCTCGTTCCGGAACGCGATGCAGAAGCCCAGGCCCATGCTCGACATGCCCTGGACTCCGGTCACATCGAAGACGAGGTGACGCAGGTTCGATCCCGCCGCATCGAAGGCCTCCGTGACTGCGGCGTTGACGTGGGGCACCTCCCGCTGCCCCAGCGTCGGACCGGCAATCCGAACCTCGAGCACCCGGCCATCCCAGGCAAGCTCGTAGGACTCGCCGGATCGTCGGAAGGTGCTGGTCTTGGGATCGGTCATCGCACAGCCGCCACGAGCGGAGGTCTTGCGGCACGCATTCGTCGCCTCGGTCCCGTGCGTTGGAGGTGCCGATTCCGTCGCACGCCCCCCGGCGAACGAGTCGGAACTATATCGGCGGGCCAGATCGCCTTCGTCGGTCGATTCGACGCGAACCCCGCGGGAAGAGCCCGAGGGCGAGCAGTCGTGTCACCCGATGGCATCGCCCGACGCGCCCGCCATCGGACCATTCGTTCCAGGGCCGTCAGGACCTCCGTCGCTTCGCAAGCCGCGGCGTCAGCATCCAGCCCAGGCGGGCCGGCGAGCGGACGTGACGATCGAGCAGCAACTGCATCACGGCCCCCTTTCGGAAGTCCACCGCGACGCGATCGGGGTCGCCGGTCAGCAGGAACGACGCGAAGCGTCCAATCTGCGGTTCGTGCCCGACCCACGCGACCCGCTCGATGCCCTGCATCACCGCCAGGGCCCGACGCATCGAGTCGAACACCTCCGGTCCCTCGTCCTCGAGCGCCTCGAAGCGGGTCGGACTGGGCCAGTCCGCGCCCGCCTGGAGAAGCAGGGCCGTCTGCCACGCCCGCGTGAACCGGCTGCTCTCGAGCAGGTCGACCGGCGGCATGACTCGCCGCAGATGCCGCGCGAGACGCATGAACCGGACCCGGCCTCCATGGGTCAGCGGACGCTTGGAATCGTCGGGCCACGCCGCCTCGTCGCGTTCGAACGCCCTCGCGTGCCGGACCAGGTAGAGCTCCATCGCCTCGACGCCTCCACGGATCCCGTCTCCACCGCCCCCGCGGCCTCGCCGGGAATCGCCGCCCTCTTCGCACGCCGGTCCGTGGCGGTTCGGGTCGTCGCGGAACGAATCCTCGCCACCCATCCGCCGCCGCTACCTTCCTTCGTGTGGAACGGCTGACCATCTTCAATGCCCGCCTGATCACGCTCGAGCCGAAGGGCGCGCCGGAGGGTCCCCGCCGCGGACGCTGGCTCCGGGAGACCGGGGCGATCGATCAAGGCTGGCTGACCGTCGCCGACGGCCGGATTCTCGGACTCGGACCGGGTGATCCACCGGGGACCGCGGGCCGGGCGATCGATGCCCGTGGTCGGGTCTTGATGCCGGCCTTCGTCGATAGCCACACCCACGCCTGTTGGGCGGGCGAGCGATATGGCGAGTTCGCGATGCGGCTCGCCGGGCGAACGTATCTCGAGATCCTCGAGGCCGGCGGCGGCATCATGTCGACGGTCCGCGCGGTGCGAGCGGCCAGCGAGGACCAGCTCGCCTCGAACCTTCGCCATCGCCTCGAGCAGATGCGTCGGGGCGGCACCGGGGCGGTCGAGGTGAAGAGCGGCTACGGGCTCTCGACCGACGACGAACTCAAGATGCTCGGCGCGATCGCCGCCGTCGCCGAGACGAGCCCCGCGCCGGTGGTCGCAACGTTCCTCGGCGCCCATGCGATCGATCGGGAGGCGCCGGACTTCGTCGATCGCACCATCGACGAGACGCTTCCCGCCGTCGCCGCGGCATTTCCCGGCATCGCGTGCGACGCCTACTGCGAGCAGGGCGCCTGGAGCGTCGAGTCGTGCGTTCGACTCTTCGATCGAGCGAAGGCGCTGGGGCTTCCGATCCGCGTGCACCTCGACCAGTTCAACGCGCTCGGCCTGCTGCCGATCGCGATCGAGATGGGCGTGCGGACCGTCGACCACCTCGAGGCCTCGACGCCGGCGGATCTCGATCGGCTCGCCGCGTCGGACACGATCGCGGTGCTGCTGCCTGCGAGCGGCTTCTCGCTCGACGACCGCTTCGCCGACGCGCGTCGCCTGATCGACGCCGGCGGCGCGGTGGCGATCGCAAGCAACTGCAACCCCGGCTCGGCGCCGGGGCCTTCGATCGCCTTCGCGGCGAGCCTCGGCTGCCGGAAGCTGCTCATGACGCCCGAGGAGGTGATCGCCGCGACGACCGTCAACGCGGCGCATGCGATCGGGCTCGGCGACTCCTGCGGGCGCCTCGTGCCGGGGATGCGAGCGGACCTGCAACTCCTCGACACCACCGACGAGCGGGCGATCGGCGGCGAGTATGCGATTCCCGGACCTGCGGCGATCGCGCTCGGCGGGCGATGGTTCGAGCTCGTGCCGAGCGGGCTCGCCTGAGGCGCGAGGATTTCGGACGCAAAACCGAGCGTCGCCCCAAAGTCGGCTCTCGGACCGGTCGAACTCCTTGTCGCGACCCCTGCCCCGGACGCGGGTCCGTTCGGCAGGTCGCGGCGACAAGGTCTCATCGAACGAGCCCGCGTCTCCGCTCCCCCTCCCGGTCGCAACGAGTGCGTGGAATGCAGGAGCACCCTCCGATGAATCCCTTCACCAACGGCAACACCTGGAACACCGGAAGCAACTGGAACAACGGTGGCTTCAACGGCGGCAACTGGAACAACGGCGCCTTCAATGGCGGCTCGTTCAACAGCGGCAACACCGGCACGACCAACACCACCGCCTCCAA
>JBMTTG010000367.1:0-2836 GCA_049449095.1 Phycisphaerales bacterium
GATGAGTTGGGAAGGGAGGAGTTAAGGAGAGAGGCGAGAGGCGAGAGGCGAGAGGAGAGAGGAGAGAGGAGAAGAGGAGAAGAGGAGAAGAGGAGACGAACCAGTCGCCCGCATCAGGTGCGGCGCTTCGCCCTCCCGCATCGGGCTACGCCCGAAGCGAGAGAGGCGAAGGGAGAGAGGAGAGAGGAGACGAACCAGTCGCCCGCATCAGGTGCGGCGCTTCGCCTTCCGGGTCCATCCCGTCCATCAGGTCCATCCTGTCCATGTGACCGCCCGACGAGCGCCGCGAGCGATCGGCGTGTGACGTAGCCCGCGTCCGAAGCACGAGCGAGAGTCGCCGTGACCGGTTCGCGCCCCGCCGAGCGCCGCGAGCGACCAGCGTGTGATACGCCCCGCCGCCGGCTCGGCGATGGAATCCGCCCGACACACCCGAACGAACCTTGCCGGCCCGGTGGCCGTCTCATCTTGACCCGGCGCCTCCCGGTCCGTAGCGTCCTCGCCCTCATGAGCCTCTCTCGCCGCATGCTCGCCTTCGTGCTCCTGCCGCTTCTCGCGGCGGGCGTGGGTGGTTTGCGGTGGGGCCATGTGGCGTTCGCCCACGGCGGCGGCGAGGTCTCGGCCGGCTCGTCCTGCTCGCATCACGCCCACGGATCCTGCAGCCACTCGCACGCTCGCGTGGCGGTCGATGACGATCGCGAGCACGCTCCGGCACCGGAGCCGTCGGACGACGGCTGCCTCGACTGCGATCTGCTCGCGGTGATGGTCGGCGGAACCGCGCCGGAGGCGGCCGCGGTCTTCGTGTCGTCGACGCTCGTCGATCGTCTGTTCGCCCGCGACGACCTCGTCGAGGTCCGCGTCAGCGCCGTGCATCGGGCTCGGCCACCGCCGATCGCCTGATCTCTCCGCTCGATTCGTCGAAGCACGGCTTCGTTTGACGCGCTCGCGCCTGGATTCGCCGGGGGATCCGAGTTCGCGCGGGGCCGCTGCCGGGCGAGGGCGACCCGCCCTCCAATTCGACGACCCGGGCCTCGATCCCCTTGAACCCTGAACTGGAGAGCCGCCTCGCGCGGTTCGTGCGACGGCGGCTCGCCGAGCGCAGCGACCTTCGATCGAAGGCGACGCGCTGGTGGCGAATCCGCCCTCGCGACTCCTCCGCATGCCTGGAGACCGACCGTGTCTCGATCGCCCGATTTCCTTCCGCGCCACGACCCTGCCGTGAACCCGACAGTGGGAACCCTTCGTGGTCCGCGCGGCTTCTCGCTCGTCGAACTGCTCGTCGTGATCGCCATCCTCGGCGTGCTGCTGGCGCTCGTGGCCTCGGCGATCGCGCCGGTCCGGCAGGCGGCGCGGGTCACGGCGGATCTGGCGAACCTTCGCCAACTCGCGATCGCCTCGACGAACTACGCGACCGACCATCGCGGGCGGTTGGTCGACGCGCAACTTCCGCACGGCACGGCGCCGCTCGACGAGGCCTCGTCGTTCGTCAACACCCTCTCGCCCTACACCGACAGCCCGCTCGCGCTTCGATCGCCGATCGACGGGAGCCGCCATTGGCGGGAGGACGGCGAGCCGATCCCGGGAAGCACCGATCGATATCGCGCGACGAGCTACGGGCTCAACAACCATCTCTGCCGCGAGTTCAGCCCGTGGGGCGCGATCGATCCGGCGCGGATCACCGATCGGATCTCGCTCGTCGCGGCGCCGACGAACACCGTGCAGTTCCTGCTGATGGCCGAGACGGGCGAGTTCGCCGGCGCGGATCACGTGCACGTCGAGGAGTGGGGGGGCCTGGGCCAGGCGCCGGCGGTCGCTTCGAGCCAGGCATCCACCGCGGCGGCCGGCGGCGTCGCCGGCACGCCGGAAGCCCGATCCAACTATGCCTTCCTCGACGGGCACGTCGCGACGCACGCCTTCGGCGAGCTCTATCTCGACGCCACCCGCAATCGCTTCGATCCCAACCAGAGCGCCGTGTTCGACCTGCTCGCCGCGGCGCCGGAGATGCCTTGACATGAACGTCACCACACCCACCGTCGCCGCGCTCTTCACTTCGATCGCGATCGCGTTGCCGGCCGCCGCGCAGTTCCATGCCGGCGACATCGGCCTGCTCGTGCACGAGGAGCGGATCCAAACCGGAGCCTTCGATCCATCGTCCGGCGAACTCGCGCCGATCCGCGTCTTCGGCGGCACCTTTGGCGACAGCGGCTTTCCGGGCTTCACGTCGAATCCGGGCTTCGATGCGCCCTCGGGCACCTTCGTGTCCGGGACGCGGGTGGGCTTCGATGCGGTCGCCGGGCTTCGGCGATTCACGGGCGACGGCCTCGAGATCGCCGACGATGCGCGGTTGCGGGTCTCCTTCCTCACCCTCTCGCGCACGATCGGCACCGAGCCGATCGCGGGCTTCGATCTCGCAGTGCAGTCCAACGGCGGCTTCCATCGCCACCTGAACTTCACGCTCGAAGGGGTCTCGACGCCATCGCCAGCGCCCGGCGTCTACGTGGTCGAGTTCGAGCTGTACTCGACCGATGCCGCGGTCGAGCGCAGCGAGCCCTTCTTCATCGTCTTCGACTTCGAGGCGGGCGACGCGGCGCGGCAGCAGGCGATCGACTGGATCGTCGCGAACCTGCTCGCGCCGCCATGCCCGGGCGACCTCGATGGCGACGGCACGATCGGCGGCGGCGACCTCGCGGTGCTGCTCGCCGGATGGGGCGGATCGTCGCCCGATCTCGACGGCGACGGTGTCGTCGGCGGGAGCGATCTCGCCGTCCTGCTGTCCTCGTGGGGCGAGCCGTGCGATCCGTGACGGCGCGGTGGCGTGGCATTCACACTCCGCCGCCTG
>JBMTTG010000368.1:0-2802 GCA_049449095.1 Phycisphaerales bacterium
CTCGGCGAAGCCGAGCGGGCCTATCGCGAGGCGATCCGGATCGCACCGGGAGATCTGCGAGCGCAGGCCGGACTGCTCGGCGCGATGCTCGGCCAGGAGCGACCGACGGAAGCGCTCGCCGAGATCGAGCGGTTCGAGTCGGCAACGCCGAACCAGCCGCTCTGGAACGACTGCCGCGCCGAGGCGTTCATCCAGCTCGACCGTCACGGCGAAGCCCGCGAGATCCTCGAACGTGCACTCGCCAGCCACGGGCCGACCGCGGTGCGTCATGCGATGCTCGGTCGTGTGCACGAGGCCCTCGGCGATTCGGCGTCGGCGCTGGCCGCCTACGACCGGGCGCTCGGCATCGATCCGAACTTTGCGCCGGCGAGCGAAGGCCGCGCACGCGTGGGCGGCTGATCGGTTTCGAGTTCGAGGACGGTCTCGCGAAACGGCGCCCCTCGGCGCTCAACCCGCCGGCGGCACCGCGAGGATCGAGCACGGCGCGTGGCGCAGGACGCGTTCGGCCGTGCTGCCAAGCACCAGATCGCGCAGGTTCGTGCGCCCCCGCGTGCCGAGCACCACGAGGTCGGCCGCGTTGGCGAGCGCGAAGTCGACGATGCCGACGCCGTGGCTTCGATGCTCGAGCACATGGAACGTCGGCTTCACCCAGCGCGTCTCCGGATCGCCCGGGTCGCAGAAGCGTTCGAGACGCCGCGCGAGCCCGTCGAGAAACTGCTTTCGGTAGTCGCTCGTCGCCTGCGGCGTCGCCGAGCGGTAGTGCAGGCGAAGCCACGGGGGATTGAAGATGTGGACGGCGTGCACCACCGCGTCGTCCTGCACCGCGACCCGCATCGCCGCAAGCAGCGCCTCCCGGGAGGTCTCCGAGAAGTCGACCGCGACCACGATGCGGCGGTACGCCCCGGCGTGGCCGGGCTGGACGAGCAGCGTCTTCACCTTCGCGAGACGGGCGGCGTGGGCCGCGAGCGTTCCGGCACCGTGGCCTTCGCTCGTCCCGCGCACACCCATCACGAGCAGATCGGCGCGATGCTTCGCGACCGACGCCGCGATCCCTTCGGCGGGCTGATCCACCAGGATCTCGAGCGACGCATCCTCGACGCCCTCGACCCCCGCGGAGAACTCCCGCCAGGCCGCGCGGGTGTCGGCGACGATCGTGTCGCGGAATCCGGGATCCGCCCCGCCGACGGCCTCCTCGAGGTCGGCGAGGACGAGCGTCTCGATCACGTGGACCGGGTGAAGCGGCGCCTGGTTGAACCGCGCGATGCGGACCGCCTCCTTGACGGCGGCGAGACTGCAGTCGGTGAAGTCGACGGCGGCGACGATCGAGCGGAGCGTGTCCATGGTCGGAGCCTCTTCGGAAGGGCCGGCGCCGAGGATCGGAGCCGAAGCGAGGAATCCTACGTCGAAGCCGAGGCGGTCCCCGCAGGGCGGTCTCCCGCTTCGCCGGCCCGACGCTTCATGCAGCGATAGCGCCAGTTGAGCAGCACGATCACCGCGAGCACGACCGCGATCCCGGAGACGGTGAGCCACGGATTGCTGCGGTCGACGTGACGGTTGATGAAGCCTGCGCCGAGGTACATCGCGCCGCAGCCGATCACGCTCCCGAGGACGATCGCCAGCAGCGCCGCCGCGCGGGACAGCCCGACGAGCCGTCCGAAGATCGCGCCGCCCACGCTGCCGGTCGCCGCGAGCGGGAACATGACGAACGCCACCAGACCCACGAAGGTCGCGCGGCGGATCCACGGCTGTCGCCTCAGGATGAACCGGCCGTCCTCGACGAGCCCGAGCAGCCGCGGTCCCAGGAAGGGCAAGCGGAAGAGGAATCCCTGGTGGTAGACGAGCACGCATGCGGTCGCGACGTCCATCCACACCACCATCGCGAAGAGCTCGCCTCGCGTGAGGAACCCGTGGATCTCCGCGAGCTGCTCGCTGGCCGCCGGATCCGCCTCGACCCCGCCGAGGATCACGAAGCGGCCGAACACGAAGAAGGTCGCCGCGGCCGTGACGAGGAGCTTCTGCAGATAGGCGAGGTCGTGCGTCGCGAGGACGGCCGCGAGCATCGCTGCGGTCGCCGCGAACGGCCCCACCAGCGTCGCCCACCACTGGATCGGATGATCGCGACGGAACGACTCGCCGAAGCGCGACTCCTCCGCGGCGAGTTCCGCGGAGTCCGACATCGGAGCGTTCGCGGTTTCCTTCCGCTGACCTTCGGACATGGCGGGGGGACCATATCCGTTTCGTGGGACCGCAACGATCGAAGTGCTCGAGCCACGGATCCGATCGCTCGCCAGCCCTCTGCTCACCCCGCAGCGCTCGCCCACCGCCAGGTCGCGGCGAGCCCCTCCTCGAAGGAGACCGGCGGCGCGTAACCGAGTTCCCGCGTCGCCCGCTCGATGCTCGCACAGGAGTGCGGCACGTCGCCCGCCCGCGGCGGGCGGAACTCCGGATCGAGTTCCCGGCCGGAAACCTGCGCGAGCGTCCGAAGCAGGTCGAGCAGGCTCCGCCGCTCGCCGAGCCCGACGTTGAAGGCCTCGCCTCGCAGTGCCCGCTCCGGATCCGAGGCGAGCCGGATCGCCTCGACGACGTCGGCAACCGGCACGAAGTCGCGGGTCTGCGAACCGTCTCCGAAGACGAGCGGACGCCGACCCGCCGCCGCCGCGTCCATGAACGCCGAGATCACCGCCGCATAGGCGGAGTTGGGGTCCTGCCGCGGACCGAAGACGTTGAAGAAGCGGAGGCTCGCGGCATGGAAGCCGTACCGCCTCGCGTAGGACTGGAGCAGCAGTTCGCCGGAAGCCTTGT
>JBMTTG010000369.1:0-2771 GCA_049449095.1 Phycisphaerales bacterium
CCTGCAGTTCCGATGCGATCGACGCCTCGACGATCTCGAGGAACGCGTCGGCGCCACCGCCAGCGCGAATCGCCACCTCGAAGCCGTCTCGCCATGCTTCGATCCGTGCCACGCGCGTGGTGGGCGTCAACGTGACTCCGGCGATCAGACGCTTCGTGGCGGAATCGAGCCAGTCGCCACCTCCTTCGACGGAAGGACTGCCGGAGCCGCCAGACACCACGCGCCAGACGGCCAGTTCATCCGCCGCCGAGAGCGCCAAGTCCCGGGCGATCGCTCCGTCGGACCCGTGGGCCCGTTCCCAGCTACGAGGCCATTCCGCCCGAATCGCGTCGTTCAGCCCGAGATCGGTGAGCAGGAGCGTGTCGGACTGCGAGCCTCCACCGAGAAGGCCCGCGGCCTGTCGCCTCGCATCCGCCGCGGTGGCACGCGAAGGCGACTCGAGGCGCGACAGCAGGTCCGCGAGCGGCGCGAGTTGCCACGTATGGTGCGCAACGAGGCCGGCTCCCGCCGCAAGGACCGCAACCGCCGCGAGCATCAGGAGCCGTCGGCGTCGGCGGCGAACGGGAACATCGGAGGCCGCCGATCGGACCCTCGCGAGACGTTCGAGAACCTCCTCCCAGGCCGGCGTGATCGACTCGGCCTTCTCGAGAATCTCGAGCGCCTCCTCGACCCGGCCCGACGCTTCCGCAACATCCGCGGCCTCGACGAGCGCTCTCGCCGTTCGGATTCTCGCGGAGATCGAGTTGTCGAGATCGATCACGCGATCTCGAACCGCCGGATCGCGCTCGGCGATTCGGAAGGCGAGGGCCAGCAGCGGGTCCGTCCCGAGGAAGTCGCCTTCGCCGATGCGCCGGATCGCCCGCTCCGAGACTCGCCGCAGCAGATCGATCCGCCGTCGCCGTGGCCACTCCGTTCGCAGCTTCTTGACGACCGGCGACTCGCCCCCCTCGATCGCGGCGAGATCGGACTCGAGACGTCGAAGCCGACGGTGCCCTCCCGCCTGCTGAAGCTGCGCAGCGGCTTCCGCTCGGACCGAAGCGGCCATCGGCGAGAGCTCCGCGGAAAGTTCGGCGATCTCCGCCAGCATCTTCCGGTCGACCGCCTGGCGGGACTCCGCTCGACGCAGCCACCGGAGCGCTTCGAGCAGACGTCCCTCCTTCCGATGCCACGCCGCCGCGGTGGCGCAGCGATCGCGAACACGGCGCCGACGCTCGTCCTGCAACGCCGCGAGCACCTGCTTGGCCTCCTGCCGAACCGCCGGGTGCTCGGGAAGATGCTGGCGAAGCGTTCCAATCGCGACTTGAAGCGATTCGGAATCGAGCGAAGCCGGATCCTGGTGAGGGTTGCCGAGTCGCCCCAGCAACGCCGTCCAGCGACTTCGCGCCTCGAGCGCCGGGAGATCGGCCCGAAGCGCCTCGTAGGTGCCGGCCCCCGGGGCGATCTCGAGCGCTCGAGCAATGCTGTCTCGAAGCGCCATGACATCGCCTCGCTCGTGCGCATCGGCGATCCTGCCATCGACCTCCTGCAGCAGTCCACAGCGTTCCGCCATGCGGGCGAGTCGCGACTTGAACTCCGCCTCGATGCCTTCGACCCGACGCCGGCGCGAGAGTTCGCCGACCTGAAGCTTGGAGAGATCCCTTCCGACCTCGAGCAGCAGATCCTGAAGAGGACCTTCGATCCGCTGCAGGCACTCCCGATGCAGGCCTTCGCAGAGCAGCGCGTCGGCCTCGTTCAGCTCCTTCCGCATCGCGAAGATGCCGTTGACCGGACCGCGACACTGGGTGCAGAATCGCTGGACGATGGAGCCGCGGTGCTGGCAGATCGGGCATTGACGCCAGAGTTCGCTGCCGCAGCTCCCGCACGCCTCCTCGCTGCCGAAGATCGGCTCGCCGCACGACGGGCAGGCTCCCGCGGCCCCCGTGGCGACGGGACTTGCCGTCGAGGTCAGCCCCTCGAGCTCCTTGACCAGTTCGCCCGCCGAGGCGTATCGCCGATTCGGGTCCGGCTCGGTGAGACGCTGCTGGATTCGTCGGAGACCGGTGGAGATCCGCGACTCCGGCCACGTCTCGCGGGTGGAGTCGCTTGGCCGGTGTCCGAAGACCAGTTCATGCAGGACGATCCCGAGGGCGTACTGATCCGCCCGATCCCCGTGAGGACCCTCTGGCGGCAGGTAGGAGCGAGTCCCGCCACGAGCCCGCGCATCGAGACCACCCATCATGCCGTAGTCGGCGAGCTTCCACTTGCCGCGCACCCGAAGGATGTTGGCGGGCTTGATGTCTCCGTGTCGCAGACCGGCGCCCTGCAGAAAGCTCAAACCCTTCGCGATCGCGAGCGTGACTCCGGCAGCCTCCAGCACATCGAGACGCCCCTTCTGCTTCAGGTGCTTGAGCAGGGTGAGCGCTTCGTAGCGATCGGCGAACAGCGGTCCCTCGACCACCGGATCCGCCAGATCCATGACGCAGTAGATAAAGCCCTCGGACTCCCCGATGTACTCGGTCCAGACGAGGTGGTCCTGACCTTCGCGAACCCGTTGACGCAGGTGCTGAAGGCCTTGGAGCTCGATCTCCCGATTGTTCGGGGGGATGAACTTGATCGCCACCGCATCGCCGGTGTGGCGATGCTGCGCAATCCAGACGGAGCCGAAGCCGCCCTGCCCGATCTTGGCGAGCAGTCGAAAGTCCGGCAGGTCTGCCGGGCGCTCGGACCGCGCGGCATCCGACGGCGTGGACGCGGCTGGTGGCAGTGGCGGGACGCCACCGGAGGAACTCCGG
>JBMTTG010000370.1:0-2763 GCA_049449095.1 Phycisphaerales bacterium
GCGGTCGCCGATCACTCCAGCGGGGAGACGCGGAGGGAACCGGAGTCGCTGTGCAGACCACGAAGCCACGGCAAGGCGCCGAGGCCGATCGATCGGTCCAAGGCCGGTCCTCCGCGGCTTCGCGGCCCGACTCGAAGGCGACCGACGCCCCCTTTCCGATTCGATCGTGCGTTCTCGCCGCCACCGCAGTTCGCGCCGGGGCGGCGGCGATCCTGAGCGAGCCGCGCCCGGGGCCATGCGGGGACGCCGTAGACTCCCCGCAAGCCTCTGGAGCCCGGTCCGCATGGACCCATTCGAGTCCTCGCCCAACTTCCCGGCTTCGGTCCAAGGCATCGTCGAACAGCCGGGCGATCGCCTCGGTCCCTACGAGCTCGTCGCGCCGATCGGGCGCGGCGGCTACGGCACGGTGTGGAAGGCGATCCGGCGCGAGCCCTTCACGCAGCAGGTCGCCATCAAGATCGTCAAGCCGGGGATGGACTCCGAGGCGGTGCTTGCCCGCTTCGCGCAGGAGCGGCAGACCCTCGCGCGGATGGAGCATCCCGGCATCGCACGGGTGATCGACGGAGGACTCACGCCTCGGGGCCGACCGTACTTCGTGATGGAGCTCGTCGAAGGCGCTCCGATCACCGCATGGTGCGACGAGCGTCGCCTCTCGCTTCGCGATCGCGTGGCGCTGCTCGCCGAGGCGTGCGACGCGGTGCAGCACGCCCACGCGAAGGGCGTGATCCATCGCGATCTCAAGCCCTCGAACATCCTCGTCGCGGAGGTCGATGGGCGTCCCCGCGCCAAGGTGATCGACTTCGGGATCTCCAAGGCGCTCGTCGGCGACGCACCGGGCTCGACGCTCACCGAGGTCGGGCAGACCCTCGGCACTCCCGAGTACATGAGCCCGGAGCAGGCCGATCCCGACGGCGCCGACATCGACACCCGCTCGGACGTCTACGGCCTTGGCGCAACGCTCTACGAACTGCTGTGCGGACGCCCGCCCTTCGGCGACGGGCCGGGCACCACCAGCCACCGAGCGGCGGTGCTGAAGGCGGTGCGGCAGGATCTTCCCGCGAGGCCGAGCGTGCGGATCGCGCGACAGGCCGAGGCAGCCGCGCGCCGCAACGCCACCGCGAGCGAACTGGCGGCGACGCTCGCCCGCGATCTCGACTGGGTGCCGATGAAGGCGCTTCGCAAGGCGCCCGAGGCCCGCTACGCCGCCGCGTCCGAACTCGCCGAGGACCTGCGGGACTGGCTCGACGGACGCGTCATCGCCGCGGCGCCCGAGAGCGTGGCCTACCGGACCCGCATGTTCGTGCGACGAAACCGGCTCGCGGTCGCGTCGGCGGCGGCGATCGGGGCAAGCCTGATCGTGGCGACAGCCGTCTCGACCCGCTACGCCCTCGCCGAACGCGACGCGCGGATCGACGCCGACGAGGCGCGGCAGGCGGCGCTCGCGCGGGAGAGGGAAGCCAATCTCGCGAAGTCGGACGCGCTCGCCCGCGAAGCGGAGACCCGCCGACTGGCGGAGTTCCAGGGCGAGGTGCTCGGGGCCCTCGACGCGGCGTGGATCGGCGCTGCGATCCGGCAGGACGTCACCAATCGCCAGGCCGCGGCGGTTCGGCGGATCGAACCGGATCGGCAGGCGGCTCGCGATCGCGTGATGGCGTTCTTCAACGACCTCATGCTCGTCAATCGCACCGATCTCGGCATCGAGGTCCTCGATCGCTGGATCCTCGATCCGATGTCGAAGGGCGTCGAGGAACGGTTCGCCGATCTGCCGCTCGCCGCCGCGGCGCTTCGCCACGGTCTCGCGGAGAGCCGCTGGAACATCCGCCAGCTCGACGAGGCGCGCCGCGAGATCGACCTCGCCGTCGAGGCTCGTCGGGCGATCCTCGGCGATGCGCATCTGCTCACCGCCCGATCGCTGGCGACCTCCTCGATCATCGCCGCGAGCGAGGGGCGTCTCGATCGCGCGGTCGCGGAGGGGCGCGAGGCGCTCGAGAGCCTGCGCGGCACCCTCGGCCCCGACGACGACGACACCCTGCGTCAGCAGACCTTCCTCGCGGAGTTCCTGATCGAGCGGGGCCAGGCCGAGCAGGCGCTGCCGCTCCTCGAGGACGCGGTCGAACGCACCGTGCGCGGCTTCGGCCCCGAGGACGTCCGGACCGGCACCCGCCGAAGCGCCCTCGCGAGCGCCTTGATCGCGCTCGGCCGCCTCGCCGACGCGGAGCCGCACGCACGCGAGGGCCATCGGATCCGCGTGGCCACGCTCGGGCCCGACGCCCGCTACACCATCCGCGCCCAGACCGTGCTCGGCGACTGGTTCGCCGCCGCCGGCCGCGGCGAGGAGGCCGCGGCGATCTTCACCGACGCCATGAATCGAAGCGTCAAGACCGACGGCAGCGATCATCCCGCCACCGTGCTCCTTCGGCTGCGCTGCGGCGAGCAGGCGATCGACCAAGGCGATGCGGCGCGGGCGGCCGCCTGCTTCCGGGACGCGTTCGAGTCGTCGAAGCGATCGCTCGGGGTCGGTCATCCGTCCACCATCGAGAGCGCCGCCCTGCTCGCCTGGTCGCTTGGTGCGGATGATCCGAGTGCGGCCGAGGAGATCCTCGGCGAGGCGTTGGCGGCAGCGCGGGAGGCGCTCGGCGAGCGCCACGAAGCGACGCTGCGGCTCGTCGGCGTTCAGGCATGGCTGCAACGCGGACACGTCGAGCCGACGCTCGAGGTCGTGCTCGCTGAGGCCGCCGACGCGCTTCCGAGTCGCCACCCGAC
>JBMTTG010000371.1:0-2732 GCA_049449095.1 Phycisphaerales bacterium
CACGTCACACCGTGAGTGCTCGCTTCGCTCGGCGGGCGGTTGCTTGGACGGAATGGACCCAATGGACAGGATGGACCGGATGGACCCGAACCGCGAATCGCTGCCGGCGTGGCGGGCGGTTGGGGCCGGGTGGGCTCGGCGAATCGCGGCCTGGACGGGCTGCCGGGCGGGGGGTTGATTGAATCCCGCCCCGCCCCCGTCCGAAGCCCCTCGACTCGCTTGAACGACCTCCGGAGCCCTCATCTATGCTCGCCTCGATCCTGCTCGCCGCCGCGTCCTTCTCCGTCCTGCCCGCTCCCGCCCCGGCCGTCGCCGACACGATCCCCGCCGTCGCGGTGGCCAGCGGTCGGCTCGACACGCTCGTCGCCGCGGTCACCGCCGCCGAGCTCGTCGACGCGATCGGCGGCGAGGGGCCGTTCACGGTCTTCGCGCCGACCGACGAGGCGTTCGCACGCCTTCCCGAAGGCACGATCGCGTCGCTGCTCGAGCCGCGGAACCGCGCGACGCTGGTGCGGATCCTGAAGCATCACGTGGTGCCTGGACGTCTGACCGCAGCGGATCTCGTCGGGCGAGACTCGGTCGAGACCCTCGCCGGCACGCCGCTCGAACTCGAGGTGACGCGCGGCCGGCTGCTCGTCGCCGATGCGGTCGTCGAGACCGCCGACGTCGCGGCTTCCAACGGCGTCGTGCATCTGATCGATCGCGTGCTCATGCCGCCCGCGGAGGTGGCCCCGCTGATGACGCTTCTCGAGAACGCCGTGGATCGCGGCGCGCCGCTCTTCAACGATGGCAATCCCGCCGCATGTGCCGCCGTCTACGCGACCGCCCTCGAGGCCGCGGTGCTCGTCGAGGGCTTCGGCATCGAGTCGAGCGCCCGCCGCCGCATCGCCACTCGGCTCGCGGAGATCGACTCGATGAGCGACGCTCGCGAGCAGGCCTGGGCGTATCGGCGCATCATCGACAGCCTCGTCGCCGCGGTGCAGCAGGGCCAGATCGCGTCGCAGCCGACCCCGGCCGCCGTACCCGTCGCAGCCAACAAGGCCGCCGCCGGACGCATGATCTTCGCCTTCGACGACGCGAGCGAGGTTCGTCGCTGGTTCACCGTGCTCGACGGCGTGATGGGCGGACTGTCGACGGGCCGCATCGCCTCGGGCAGCGGCACGCTCGTCTTCGACGGCGCGACGTCGCTCGAGAACAACGGCGGCTTCAGCTCGATGCGGGTCGACCTCGCGGACGGCCTCTTCGACGGCTTCGACGCGGTGAAGCTTCGCGTCAAGGGCGACGGTCGCGAGTATCGCCTCGGCGCGAAGGCCGGTCGTGGCGCCGGAGCCGGCGGCTACTGGGCGCCGTTCGCCACCGAGAAGAACCGCTGGATCGAGGTGGTCGTGCCGGTGGCGGAGCTCGAACGGCACTTCATGGGGCAGCGGCTCCCGGGACGCCTCGACCCGGCGGACCTGAAGAGCCTCGAGTTCTACATCTACGACAAGAAGGCGGGCCCGTTCCGTCTCGAGATCGACACGATCGAGGCGGTGCGGCTGCAGGATCAGGCCTTCGACGCCTGACGCTTCTCCGGCCGGCCCGAAGCTCGACGCCGCGAGGTCGTGAGATGGCCGTTGGAGGGCCGTGCGGTGCGGCGTTCATGCCGCGCGAACGCCGCCTCGACGAGCGTTCGCGTGAAGCCCGCGTGGCCTTCCGGATCGTGCGCGATGCAGAGGTCCGCGCCGCCGTAGTCCGCGGGGGGGTAGTAGACCCCGCAGTTGGCGTTGAGCTCGAGCATGAAGGGCGTTCCGTCTCGATCGATGCGCAGGTCGCACCGCGCGAAGCTCGCGGCGCCCATCGCCGCGAAGAACCGCCCGCACTCCTCGCGCAGCCTTGCGGCCAGCACGGGATCCTCGACCGGGATCGCCTGCATGCCCTCGTAGTCGACCCACTTGAGGTCCTCGTGCTTGAAGTGCTCGCCGTCGGGGAAGCGGTACTGGATGGGCGGATACACGATCGGGTGCGCCGCCTCGAGGGGGTTCTCCGCGATGAGCACCGTGCACTCGAGGCCGTCGATGTACTCCTCGACGAGCGCTGCGCCGTGGCGGGAGATCATCTTGCGGGCCTGGATCCGAAGCCCGGCCGGCGAACTCACCTTCGAGCGCCGGCTGAGATCGACGCTCGCATAGCTGCTGTGGTGCTTGACGAAGAGCGGAAAGCGCAGCGTCGAGGCGGCGCGCTCGAGGTCCGCCTCGGTACGCACGGTGATCGACGGGGGCGAGGCGATGCCGAGCCGCCGACAGGTCCGCTTCATGGCGTCACGGCTCGGCTCGTAGCACGCCGAGACGGCGCCGACGAAGGGCACGTCGCGACGCTCCAAGGTCTCGACCACCTCGATGCCGGGCAGGTCCTGATCCGCGGCGCCGTCGCACAGGTTGAAGAAGAGGTCGAACTCGCCTGAGTCGATCAGCGCCTCGACCGCGGCCACGGAGGAGCGCTTGTCGACGAGCGTCGCAACGTGCCAGACCGCGTCGGGCAGGAACGGCCGTGGATCGCACGGCCAATCGTCCTCGGCGAAGGGCACCGCATCGAGATCCTGCGTGGTGATCAGGCAGATGCGAAGGGGATGGCCTCTCCGTGGCATTGGGGAAAGGGTACCGGAAGGGTCGCGACCTTCGCAGGTCCCGATCACCAGAGCCTTCGACCACGAACAGCATCCATCGCGCGAGGGAAACCCCTCCACCGCAAGTCGC
>JBMTTG010000372.1:0-2699 GCA_049449095.1 Phycisphaerales bacterium
GGCGGGAAGCGCTCGCGTCAATCCGAGTAAGCCCCGTCGACCACCTGCGCGCGGCATGCCGACGACATGCGACCGCACCACGCGGTCGTCGCCATGCTCCGACGCGGCGGCGCCATGATCACCCTCGGATTGTTCGGACGACTCCTTCACGACCGGACGGTAGCACGGCGCGACCACGCTGGATCACCGCCACACTGACGACACGGTGTCGCGGCGACCGAAGATTGACGATCGTCTCTCCGGGCCTACTCCCGCGGCGCGGTCACGAATCCCACCACCGCCTCGCCGTCGCCGATCTCGGCATCGAGAAGCGACACCCGGCGTCCGTCGGGCAGGTCGAACGCGCCCGGCAGCGAGAGCCCATCAAGCAGCGTCGACAGTTCCGCCGAGCCGGCTTCGCCCGCGAGCAGACGATCGAGCACCGCACTTCGCACGCCCGCATCCGGCCACGGAAGCCGCAGTCGCCCGAAGCCTGCGGACGTCCAGCGAAGCGTGACCGAACCGTCCTCGGGCGATGCGACCGGTTCGGCTTCGAGCACCGCCACGCTGCCGAGGTCGACGAGTTCGACCGCGAGGCTCACCTTGCCGTCGGCGAGACGAACCTGCGTGGCCCCGATCGCCTCGGGCCACGCGCCGCGATGCTCGACCCACGGCCGAAGCCGATCGGCCAGCCACGCGTTGAGATCGCCCTCGGTCACGCGGACCGCCCAGACCGGCTCCTCGTTGCGGATCTTCGAGAACTCCTCCGCCAGGCGCCGCTCGACGGTCCACCCGCGTTCCTTGACCGCCTCGCTCGGCGGAACCGGCTTGAACCACGTCGGCGGCGTCCGAGCCGACCAGAACCCGGCACCGATCGCGAGCGCCAGCACCACGAAGAACCCCAGCACCAGCAACTTGAAGAGGCGCTTCATCGCTCGATCCCAACGCCGAGACCGCTCACGCCGGCGTTCCGGTCTCGCCGCCCGGCACCACCCGCCGCAGCGCGGCCTTCGCCATCTGCCCGATGATCGCGACGACGACGAGCGTCGAGCCCACGCCGATCGCGAGCATCCAGCCGCCACCGGGCTGCTTCACGAAGGACTGGATGTCGGTGGCGCCGGTCGATGCCGCGGCGTGGGCGAGCCACACCGCGATCACGGTGCGGGGCGTCATGCCGAGGATCGTTCCAAGAAGGAAGGGCGCAAGCCGCACGCCGGTCGCCGCCATCGCGAGGTTCGACAAGGCGAACGGCGAGTTGGGCGGCATGCGCAGCAGCGCGACGACGAGCATCGTCTTCCCGAATCCGTGGCCGATGAGCGACTCGCGCACGACCGCGGCGCGGGGGCGCTTCGCGATGTAGGTCTCGACGCTCTGCTTCGCGACGACCCGCGTGACGAGGTAGCCCAGGAACGCCCCGCCCGCGAAGCCCGCCAACGCCGCCGGCACGCCGTACGAGAGCCCGAAGACCCAGCCGCCGAGGATCGCCTGCGCATACGTGGGCAGCAGGCCGATGCCCGAGCAGAGTGCGAAGAGGCCTATGTAGATCCAGATCCCCTCACCCGGATGCGAAGCAAGCCATTCGCCCGCCGGGCCGAGCCTCGCGAGGAGCCAGAAGCCCAGCAGCGCCGGCACCGCCGCCCACGCGACGCCGAGCACGCCCGTGAGGATCAAGCCCTTCCGCTCGGTGGCGTCGGGGCTTGGCAGCACGGGCTCGGTCACGATCGGGCTCCGGGACCGTGGGCTTCGGACGGGTTGGCGAAGGCTCGAGTCAGACGTCTCGCGCGAGCCGGCGATCCGCGATCACTCGAGCGCCGCGGCGCCGCCGACGATCTCGGTGAGTTCGGTGGTGATCTTGGTCTGCCGAGCGCGGTTGAAGTCGCGCTTGAGCATGCGGCCAAGGCCCGCGGCGTTGTCGGTCGCGGCCTTCATCGCCACCATCCGCATCACCTGCTCGCTCACCACTGCGTCGTTGAACGCCTGGAAGAGCGAGACCGAGACGGTCTTGGGCAGCAGCGACTCGAGCAAGGTCGCCGCGTCGGGGCTGAACTCGTAGACCTGCTGATCGGCGGCGCTGGCGGACTCGTCGGCCGCGGGCGGCTGGAGCGGCAGGAGCGTCATCACCTCGGGCACCTGGCGGCTGTTGGAGACGAACCGCATGTAGACGACCCGCACCGCGTCGCACTCGCCGGCGATGAACTCCCGCATGTAGTCGGCCGCGAGCTTGTTGACCGCCTCGTAGGACGGCTTGTCGCCGATCTGGTGCTTCGAGGCGACCTCGAGCTTGGCGAACTTGAAGAAGAGGCTCGCCTTGCGGCCGGCGGTCTCGAGCCGCACGGTGTTCCCGGCGGTGTTCGAGCGGCGGATCGAGGCGAGCGCCGTCTTGAGCACGTTGCCGTTGTACGCCCCGCACAGGCCGCGGTCGGAGGAGATGACGAGGTAGACCTCGCGCTTCGGGCCCGCGGGCTCGGGACGCATCAGCGGATGGGTGAACTCCCCCGCCGCCGCGGCGAGCTCGGCGCTCAGTTCGCGGATGCGGTCGGTGTAGGGCCGGGTCGCCTTGGCTCGCTGCAGCGCCGCGGTGAAGCGGGCCGTCGCGATCATCTGCATGGTCTTCGTGATCCGCTGGATCGTGCGGACCGCCACCATGCGCTTCTTGATCGTCCGAATCTGTCCCATGGGGCGGGAAGTGTAGCAATCGGGGGTGGAGCGGAAGGCGTGCC
>JBMTTG010000373.1:0-2679 GCA_049449095.1 Phycisphaerales bacterium
CGTGACGCCCTCGTCCGTCGCGAGGTCGACGACGAGCCGGCCGTCCTCGAGGCGGACGTCGTCGAGGCCGACGCCGCTCGAGGCGTAGAAGTCGCCGCGTCGCAGGGCCCGAACGATCTCGTCGGCATCCACCGCTTCGCACCGCACCATGACCCAACCCCGCCCCGGCACCGAGACCGCGTCGGTTTCATAGTGATCGTGGGCGTCGTCGGTCGCGAGACCGTAGAGCAGTTCGCCGTCGCCGGCCCCGCCGTGCAGGCGGGCCACCAGCGCCAGATCCCACATCTCCTCGGTCGAGGGACGGTCGCCGATCCGTTCGTTCTCGACGCTGCGATGGCCGTTGTAGACCTCGAAGAACCGTTCGCCTCGCATCTCCGCGAGCTGCCGATAGCCGAGCGACTTTCGGAAGTTCGGGTGGTTGAGGTGGGCGAGCACGGGGCGTCCCTTCTCCCGTCCCCACGCGGCGATCGCGTCGAGGTTCGCCTGAATCGTCGCCTGGACCGACTCCGCCCGGATCGGATCGATGGCCTCGTCCACGTTGAGGGCGTTCACATGGATCTCCGCCAGTCGAAAGCCGCCGGTGACCTCCTCGCCGGGAACCAGCACGAAGCCGTCGCGGCGATCGAACATCGCCCGCAGTTCGTCGAGGCGCCGCAGCCGCATCTGGGTCCGGCCATCCTGCTCGCGAATCTCGGGAAACGTCTCGCCGAATCGCGCGGCGACCGCCTCGACCTTCGCGGGCGTCAGCCGTCCATCGTCGGTCACGTCGAACCAGCGTTCGCCGGTCTGCAGCAGGTTGTGGTCGCTGAGGACGAGGAACTCGTAGCCGTGGTCCACATACCAGGCGATCACGGTCTCCGGCGGCGCATCACCGTCGCTCCAGAGCGTGTGGGTGTGGGTGTTGCCGCGCAGCCAGCGGTGCGGTCTCGCATCCTGCCCGTCCAGCGTTGGCTCGGCCGGGGGCGACGCGAGGGCGAGAAGCACGGCGGCGACGATCGTGAGCATGGCGACGTTCCCTCGACGTTGCTGGAAGGGTCCCTGAGGGACGGTCTCGGTCGGACCCCGGCGGCTCGAAGGCGCAGCGTCGACCGTGGTGCACCGTATCGAACTCGGGTGGAGCGGGAAGCCGCGGGCGAAGCGGAGAACCGGGTCCGTCACCTCCGCCGGGCAATCCTCGAGACGCCTCGGGCCGAAGCCGAGCACATCGAACGTCTCGAGTCGGTCCGACTCGACCTCGAGGCGCTGCTCGTGCCGCTCCGCGGCGACGAGACCCTGAGCGCGCGGGAGCGGCCGCAGGCGCCGTCGATCAGCGATCGGATCGATTCCGCGGTGTCGGGCCGCAAGAACGTCACCAGTCCGCCGACCGGCACGCATCGCGACCAGTACCGCTACGCCCTCGAGGCCTTCGGTCCGGTCCTGCAGCAACTTCGAAGCGTGATCGATCGCCTCGACGCGCTCGAAGCCGAACTCGACGAGCTCGGCGCGCCGTGGACGCCGGGTCGAGTGCCGGGGGGCCGGAACACGCCCGAATCCTGAAAGGCATCACATCACCGAGCGGATGCTCGATCTCGCAGACCCCTTCGCAGCGTGATCGCAGGACGGCGCCCTGCGGGGCATGCCCAGACCATCGACCAACGAACGCCCGCCCCGGCGCGTGGCCGAGGCGGGCGAATCTCACGCGTCGAATCCGGTCGGACCCGATCAGTCGCGACGTCGCCGCCTCGCGAGGCCGGTCAGAGCGAGCAGCGACGCCACGCCCGGTGCGGGCACGACCTGCGCGGTCCAGTCGCCCGTGAAGGTCACGGGTTCGCCGAAGCCCGTAGGGGGTCCGTACGAACCAAAGAACGCTCCCTCCCACGATGCTTGGAACAATGGAGGAACCGGAGAAAAATAAACTCCTATGGCCAATTCGAGCTCGATTTGCATGGGCCCGTAGTTCGGCACGTCCTCGATGATAAGGGTCAACACAGAAGCGAGGCCCTCTTGTGCGCTAAATTGAAGATTGCCATTTAAATTACCCTGGAAGTTGGAAGTTTCGAGGGACATCTGTACGTTGGCGCTCTCGAACTCGGCGAATATGCCGGTCTCGGTGTAAAACTCTATTTGGTCTATAGTGTACGTAAGATTAAAGGTGGTTCCGCTGGTTGAGGTGACGCTAAACTGCACGTCGCCAGTACTGGTGTCGGCGACCGCGGCTGGAGCGGCCGTCAGCAATAGAGCGCTGGCCGTGGCGAGGGATGCGAACTTGGTGACCATGGTTGTTCCTTTCGATTCGTCGTTCGATCCGTTTTTCGATCGGTCTCTCGATCAGTGATACCGGGGCCCGCCCGCAGGCATGTTTCCCCAGCGGGCCTAAAGCCAAATGTAGAGCATGGATGCGAATCGGCGCTGTCATCGATGACACCCGAGACGTCGTTTCACTCGACCGTGTCCCCGACTTCGACCATCTCGGCCGAGCTCTTGTACGGGATCCTTGCCGCGTCTCCGTCTCGTCGAAGGGGGCCTCTCGAACCGAGATGCTCCCGCCAGTCGCCCGCAGACGACATCGGCGGGACGGTTCGATCGGCCACCAACCCGGGGCTGGGTCGGCCAACTCACACGTCGGCAGGAACAGCTCGCGGTGACCGCTCCGCGGCGACGAGACCCTGAGCGCGCGGGAGCGGCCGCAGGCGCCGTCGA
>JBMTTG010000374.1:0-2669 GCA_049449095.1 Phycisphaerales bacterium
ACGACCGCCGTGACCACCCAGCCATGCCCTCGACCCCAAGCCTCGACATGACCGCCAGCAGACCTGTCCGAAGCCGCTCGAAGTCCGCGGCGGTGATGGGGGCGATGGCGATCGCCTTCACGTGCGAATTCTCATTCGCCTCGGAGGAACCGCCCCCGGTCGACCGCTTCGTGGTCCGCATGCCCGACACGCTGCCTTCCGACCCGGCGCTCGAGGGCGAGCTGCTGCTCCTCTTCGTGCCCGCGGCGAGGCGCGAGAGCGAGGTGCCGGCCGAAGGCCCGTTCTGGGCTCGCCCGCACCCGCTCGGCGCGCTGACGGTGCAGCCGAGGGCCGGGGATTCGATCGAGTTTCGGGGGCTTGTGGACCTCGCGAGCGCCGAACCGGCGGATCCGGCGGGAGCCCTCGCTCTCGATGTGGCCGGGCGTCGAGAGGAGTCGACGGAATCCACGATGCCGTCGGCGCGGTGGTACCCCGACGATCCATCGACCTTCGAGGGCGCATTCCGGGTGCAGGCGGTGTTTCGCCCGCGCCGCGCGGATCCAACGCCGGGCAGCCCGACGGAGTGGAGAAGTCGAGCCGTCACCATCTCGATGTCGCCGAGCCGCGCCGACGAACTCGACCTGCAACTGGAAGCGCCGCTCGCGGAGCCGTTGCCGCCGACGCAGCTCGTCGGCCCGGGCGATCCTCCGGGTCTGGTGCTGGTCGAAGAGCGGAGCGAGAGGCTCGCCTCGTCCGGCGCCGAGCAGCCGATCCATCGCGCGTGGATCGTGTTTCCGCGCGGGTACCACGACCTCGCCGCGCCGCGCCGCGTGTGGCCGGCGATCTACGTGATTCCCCACGAAGGCGATGGGCGTCGCGAGGCCGAAGCGCTCCGCGAGGCGATCGCGATTCCCGAGACACGAAGCTCGATGCCACAGGCGGTGTGGATCGTGCTCGACCCCTCGTCGCCCTGGGGGCATCACGGATTCGCCGACTCGTCGGTGCATGGCCCCCGCGCATCGGCGCTGGTCGAGGAGTTCATCCCGGCGCTCGAGCGTCGCGTGCGCATCGTTCCCGATGGCAGGGCGCGACTGCTCTCGGGGCACGGTGCCGGCGGATGGTCCGCGATCTGGCTGCAGCAGGAGTTTCCGCGCGACTTCGGCGGTGCGTTCGCCACGAGCCCGGAGACCGTCGACTTGAGCCGACTCGGCCAGGTCGATGCCTACGGCAGCGATGCCTTTGCGCGGGAGGACGGCGAACCGCGAGCGGCCTATCGCGAAGCGGTCGCGGGGCGCGGCGAGGCGATCCGCACGTTCGTCTCGCAGGAGGCGCGTCTGGCGGAGGTCGCGAGTCCGCGCGGCCGCTCGGGCAACCGTTGGCATCGGTGGGCGGCGCGGATGAGTCCGCTCGACGAGCAGGGGCGACCGCGCCCGCTCTTCGATCAGGAAGGCGCGATCGATCGCAGCCTCGCCGAGCGATGGTGGCTTCGTCACGATCTCGCGGCGGCGCTTGCCCGCGAACCGCTGCGTCGCGTGCCGATGTGGGATCGCCAGATCCAGGTCCGCGTCGGAAGCCTCGACGAGCACTTCCACGACCGCACGCTGCTGTCGCTTCGCTCCTACCTCGCCGACCTGCGCCGCGAACTCGGCCTCCCGCGGCCCGACGGCGGTCTCATCGAGCTCGTTCCGGGCGCGACGTTCGAGACGATCGTGCCGAAGGCGACGCCGGCGACGTATCGCGCCATGATCGAGCGCCTGCGGGAACTCGGGCTGCAGGACGAGTAGCAGGCGCCGATCAAGACTCGCAGCGGGGCGTCGATCGTCGACGCACGCTTGCGGCACTGTGTCGGTCCAGCCCGGGTCGAACAGGCCGATGCCGCCGATCAGCGATGGGGCTCGAACCCGCCCGCGATCGCCTCGGCGAGTCCTTCAGCGCCGCGCTCGATCAGATCGGCGACCTGCTCGTGCGCGAAGGCGTCGCGGCCGTGCGGATCGGGAATCTCTTCGCGCCCGCAGTCCGGCGCGAACTCGAGCAGCAGCCGGATCCGATCGGAAGCGGATCGCGATGGATCGGACGCGGGGGCGAGGGCGACGTCCCTCGCGAGTTCCTGCGCCTGATCGTGGTCCATGCAGACCACGAGATCGGCGGCCGCCACTCGTTCGGGCGAGGCCCAGGTCGCGCGGCCGGCCAGTTCAAGTCCGCGCCGACTCGCGACGGCGATCATGGCGGATGAAGGCGGCTCTCCCACCTTCAACTGACGAAGCGCCGCGGACTCCACCGTCACCTTCGACTCAAGCCCTCGTCGATCGATCGCCCGCCGCAGCATCACTTCGGCAAGCGGGCTGCGACAGTGGTTGGCCGTGCAGACGAGAAGCACCCGGAACGAGCCTTCCTCCCGCGGATCCGGGAGGCTCGCGGAAGCGGGGTGCGCTGCCCTCGGCGGTGGAGCCGCCGCGGACGCGGGAGGAAGGTGGCTCGAGAAGCGGTGTTGACTCGCGGAGGTCGTCATGGCTCGGGCGAGATTGGACGGTCTCGCCTTGCAAGGGTGGCACGCTCACGGCGCCGAGCGAGCCGAGATTCCCGGAACCGCCAAGATCGGGGAGGCCAAGGGTCCGGAAACGGGGGGGAAGAAAGGAGAGAGGAGACGGGAGAAGAGGAGAGGAGGGGAAGAGGAGAAGAGGAGACGGACC
>JBMTTG010000375.1:0-2653 GCA_049449095.1 Phycisphaerales bacterium
GTCGCGACTTGCGGGGGAGGGGTTTCCCTCGCGCGATGGATGCTGTTGGCGGTCGGGGGCGCTGGTGACCGGGAACTGCGAAGTTCGCACGATCGTGCTCCAGCGCAAAGCGCCATCACGTGAGCCTTCGACTCCGCAGGGCGAGATCGCGAAGTCGCGAATCAACGCATGACGCGAGCACGAAAGTCCGCGACGACATGAGGCCGCGCGTCGCGCGAGGGTAACCACTCTTCCGCGAGCGAAGCGAAGCGGGGGAGTCGACGATCGAGCGGAAGCGAGATCGTCGGTGGGGGTGGTCGAGAGCAGTTGGACCGTCGCGGGACGTTCGCTGCAGTTGAGAGAGCCTTCCGACCTCGGAGGGCTCTATCACCCGGTCTCATCGCCTCGCGACGGTTCTCTTGGTGTCCACCACCCCCACCTGTCTCGCTCGCTGCGCTCGCGAGCCTGTCCTCCCCCGCGCGTCGCGTCGCGACTTGCGGGGGAGGGGTTTCCCTCGCGCGATGGATGCTGTTGGCGGTCGAAGGCTCTGGTGATCGGGATCTGCGAAGTTCTCGCGATCCTGTCTCAACGCACGGCGCGATCACGAGAGCCCGCGACATGACCGTCAGCCGTTCGCGTTCACCAATCCCTCCAACGTCGCCATCACCCCCTCGAGCCGGCCGATCGCCGCTTCGAGCCGTTCAAGTCCTTCAAGTGCCCGATCCGCGTCGCCGTCGGCCACCGGCTCCGCCACGATCGGCATCGCGGTCGATCCATAACCGGTGAAGCGATCGGTCGCGATCGAGAGGTTCCGGTACCACGGGCGATCGAAGAGACCCCGCTCGTCCCACCAGACGCGATCGAGCGCGAGCAGTGCCGCATTGATCGACTCGAGCGTCGCGGGCGGCAGGGCAGACGGATCCGTCGCCAGCGCATCGAGCCGGGCATCGATCGCGGCACCGCGCTCGGCCATCTCGTCGAGACGCGCGGCGAGCGGCTCTGCCGCGTCGTCGGTGGTTGGGATCGCCCGCAGCTTCGCCGCGGCGTCGCGCGCAACCGCCTCGGTTCGGATCGGCAGCACCGCTTCGAAGGCGAGCAGGGTCGCGAGGTTCGCGGTGTAGCGGGCGATCATGAGCGCTGGCTCGTAGTCCTCGCCCACGATCGATCGGTACCACGCGAGCGTGTCGTAGTTGGTGTGGTAGCTCGTGCCTTCGCTGCCGCCGGAGTGGATCGTGGCGACGGGCATGGCGACATGTCCGACGAAGGCGACGTGATCCGAGCCGCCGCCTGAACCGCCCGGTGAGAAGGTCCGTCCGCCCGACTCCGCGAGTTCGAGCACGGTGCGGCCTTCCGCGTCTCGCGCAGCCGGGGTCATCGCGGCGGCTCGACGGGCGGCGTTCCTCAGGCTCGGGCTCGCCGACATCGAGAAGTTCGGCCCCATCGAGGCCATGTCGAGGTTGAGGTAGGCCACGCCGTGCTTCGCGAGTCGATCGCGCTCCGCCTCGACCCACTCGGTGCTGCCGATGATGCCGTACTCCTCGGCGCCCCACGCGGCGAAGACGAGCGTGCGCTTCGGGCGGATGCCTTGCGCGGCCAGTGCACCGAAGCCACGCGCAACCTCGAGCAGCGCGATCGTGCCGGAGTGCGGATCGGCGGCGCCGAAGCCCCAGGCGTCGTGGTGGCATCCGATCACCACCCGCTGCTCGGGATGCTCCGAGCCTTCGATCACCGCGATCACGTTCGCGGTGTCGGCGAGCCGGCGCTCCTGCTCGACCGCGAGCCGCAGGCGAAGCGACTCGCCGCCTTCGACGCGATAGGGAAGATCGAGCCCGCCCTGCCAGCGCTCGCCGCCGGGAAGCGACGCGACCTCGCGGCCCGACATGCGGCGCAGGATCTCGTTCGCGGCGGCGTAGCCGATCGGCTGCACGGGCACGGTGAAGAGGCCCGCCTCCTCGACCGGGATCCGCGGGGCGTCGGCGAACGCCGGCTCGAAGGGCGTGAGCACGTCGCCGGGCTGCTCGCGGGTGAGCACCGAGCCGCGCTGGATGCAGGTCTCGTTCGCCCAACCGCCGCCCTCGGGCCAGACCTTGCCGCGCACGAAGCCCGCGTCGGCCGGATCGGTGAAGAGGAGGACGCCGGCCGCGCCGTTCGCTTCGGCGTTGCGCACCTTGTGGCCGCGGTACGCGCCGCCGTAGCGAGCCAGCACGATCTTCCCGGAGACGTCCACGCCCCAATCCCTCAGCTGCGCGTAGTCGGCCTCGAGCCCTTGGTTGACGTAGACGACCTCCGCCTCGACCTCGCCGGATCCGGAGAAGGCGTTCCATCCCCAGGAGAGATCGGGATGCGCGGTGGCCGGATCCTCGAGCAGGTTGCGCTCGCGGATCGGAAGCGGCACCACGCCGCGGCGAGCGGGACGCGACCCGTCCGCACGTTCAGGCTCCGGGTTCCTTGGCGCTTCGACGATCTCGAGACGCGCCGACACCGGGTAGGCGAGCAGCGGCCGGAACCACCACGGATCGCTCGCGAGGCCCATCGCGTCGAACGCCGCGTCGATCCGTTCGATGGAACGGTGATCGGCCTCGGTGCCGGCGACCTGCGGCTCGAAGGCGACGAGTTCGTGCCAGGCCCGCAGGCGCTCCGCCGCGATGGCGGACGCCGCTGGCGAGAGACGCGG
>JBMTTG010000376.1:0-2639 GCA_049449095.1 Phycisphaerales bacterium
CGCCCCCCCCCCCCCCCGGCCCGCACCGACACGCCCTCCTCCGCGAGCACCTCGACGACGATGCCCGCCTCGAGACTCGCCGGCGACGAGGACCGCGGCGACCGCAGTTCCGCGGTCACCTTGCGGCGCGGGGCAAGGGTCTCCTGCGTGACCTGCCCGACCCGCACGAGGGTCGGGGGCGGCGCCGCGGGCGCGGCCGCGGCGGCGAAGACGATGGGAACGCTGGTCGCGAGTCCTGCCGCGAGCAGGGCGACCGGTCGGGGGCAAGGCATCGGCTGCATGAACTCCGGCATCGAGGCGGGCGAGACGGGACGAGGGCGACCGCCATCGCCCGAACGCCTCGAAGAGGCTTCGGATCATATCGGTGCCGCCGCTACCATCCGCCCCCTTCCAACGCGGATGAAGCGAGGCGATCGCCCGGACGAACGCATCGGCTTGCCCGCGCGTCCTCGTCGAGATCCCTGGAGCGACCCTCGTGGAATGCGGCATCGTCGGATTGCCCAACGTCGGCAAGAGCACCCTCTTCAACGCCTTGACCGCCGCGGGCATCGAGGCGCAGAACTATCCCTTCTGCACGATCGAGCCGAACGTCGGCGTGGTCGCGGTGCCCGATCCGCGCCTCGCCCGGATCGAGGCGTTGATCAAGACCCAGAAGGTGATCCCCGCGTCGGTGCGGCTCGTCGACATCGCCGGGCTCGTCGCCGGCGCGCGCCAGGGTGAAGGCCTCGGCAACAAGTTCCTCGCCAACATCCGCGAGGTCGACGCGATCCTGCAGGTCGTCCGCTGCTTCGAGGACGACGACATCGTCCACGTGTCGGGCTCGGTCGATCCGATCCGCGACATCGAGGTGATCGGCACCGAACTCATGCTCGCCGACCTGCAGCAGATCGAGGGCGCCCTCGACAAGGCCCAGCGGCAGGCCCGCTCGGGCGACAAGGAGGCGAAGCTTCGGGTCTCGGTGCTCGAGCGCTGCCTCGAATGCCTGAACGCCGGCAGCCCGATCCGGAGCCTCGAGTTCACGCCCGAGGAGTCGGCGGCGGTGCGATCGTTCGGCTTCATCACCGGCAAGCCGGTGCTCTTCGTCTGCAACGTCGACGAGGCGCACATGGACGGCTCGGGGCCGCTGGTCGCGAAGGTCCGCGAGTACGCCGCGGCGAACGGCGGCGAAGTGGTCGTGGTCTGCGCGAAGATCGAGTCCGAACTCGCCGAACTCGCCGCCGAGGACCGCGCCGAGATGCTCGAGTCGCTCGGCATGACCGAGCCGGCCCTCGCGGTGGTCGCCCGGGCGGCCTATCGCCTGCTCGGCCTGCAGAGCTACTTCACCGCCGGCCCCAAGGAGATCCGCGCCTGGACGATCCATCAGGGCGACACCGCCCCGAAGGCCGCCGGCGTCATCCACGGCGACTTCGAGCGGGGATTCATTCGCGCAGAGTGCTTCTCGATCGAGGATCTCGAGCACTTCAAGAGCGAGAAGGCGATCCGCGAGGCGGGCAAGCTGCGCAGCGAAGGCAAGGACTACGTCGTCCGCGACGGCGACGTGATCCACTTCCTCTTCAACGTGTGACCCAGCCGGGCCGGATCCGATTCCCGACCCCATCTCGATCCATCTCGACCGTGCTCGACCTTGAACCGGTCGGTGCATTCGGATGGTTCGATGCCGGCTCGTCGATCGAGATGCGCCCGCGAGCCGCGGAGTCCGCGCCGCATCGCAACTGGCCACCTCAAGGGGTTCGGACCACACGGAACCCATAGCTGCTGTTGCCGATCTCCGCCGCACCTCGGCTGCGGCTGGCGGAACGACCGTAGCGGGAGACCAGACTCCAACTTCCGCCCCGCAACACCCGCTCGGTGCCGCTGGCCGGGCCCGCGGGATCGGTGACGGACTCGCTCGGAAGATCCCCAAACCAATCCGAGCACCACTCCCACACGTTGCCGTGCATGTCGTACAGCCCCCAGGGATTCGGCTTCTTCGTCGCGACCGGCCGGGTGCTGCACTCGTTCGACTCGAGACGTTCGAAGAGAACCGTCAGGTCGCCGGCGAGGCCCAACGCATCGGCATCGAACGGCTCGCGCCCGCTGTTGCCCGCGAACCACGCGTGCTGTGCGAGATCGCTCGGCGCATCCCCGAACGAGTACGCGGCCGTCGTCCCCGCTCGGCACGCGTACTCCCACTCCGCGTCCGTCGGCAGACGGAAGTTCATGCCCGTCTTCCGCGAAAGCCGCTCGCAGAACTGCAGGGCGTCGTTCCAGGAGACCTTCTCGACGGGGTGATTCGGATTGCCCGCGAACTCGCTTGGGTTCGAGTCCATCACCGCCTGCCACTGCGCCTGGGTCACCTCGGTCTGTCCGATCCAGAACGCCTTCGAGATCGTCACCTCATGCGGCGTCTCGCCGGATCCTCGCCCCGCCTCGTCCTCGGGGCTTCCCATGACGAACCGGCCCGGGCGGATCTCGATGAGACGCATCGAGACTCCCGCACCGAGGTCGAGTTCGAGACCACTCGAAGCGGGAACCGCGGTATCGCCCATGGACGCGGCGGTCGTCGCCGATCGCGGATCGGAATCGGGCTCCAACGTCGGCGCGGGGGCTTCGTCCGGAGGCTGCTCCGCGCAGGCAAGCACCCATCCCGACAGCACGAC
>JBMTTG010000377.1:0-2627 GCA_049449095.1 Phycisphaerales bacterium
CCCCCGGCGGGGCGCCCGTAGCGCTCGACGAGCCGCGAGCACACGATGCCGACGACGCCGGGGTGCCACTCGGGATCCGCGAGCACGATCGCGCGGCGATCGGGTGAAGTCATGCCCCGCGCCTCGGCCTGTTCGCAGGCCTGTTCGAAGATCTTCCGCTCGATGCGTCGCCGGGCATCGTTCTGGCGCGCGAGAGCCTTCGCGATCCCGCGGCTCTCCGCACGATCGGCGGTGGTGAAGAGCCGCACCGCCTCCTCCGCATGCCCGAGGCGGCCGCAGGCGTTGAGGCTCGGCGCGAGGCGGAACGCGACGTCCTCGCTGTCGGGTGACCGACCCGCGACGAGGTCCGACTCCTCGAGCAGCGCGCGAAGTCCGGGGATGGGGGTCGCGGTCAGACGCTGCAGCCCCATCGCCACGATCACGCGGTTCTCGTCGCGAAGCGGCACCACGTCGGCGATCGTGCCGAGCGCCGCGAGCGCGAGGCAGTGGACGAGTTCCTGCTTGAAGGCCTCGCCGACCTGCTCGGATCCGCACCACTCGCGGGCGAACTGCCACGCCAGCTTGAAGGCGACGCCCGCGCCGCACAGTTCGCCGAAGGGATATCCGCCCTCGGGGTGTCGCGGATGCACGACGATCGACGCAGGCGGAAGGATCGTCTCGCCGCTCGCGTCCTTGGCGAACTCGTGGTGGTCGGTGACGATCGTCTCGAGGCCCGCGGCCGTGGCCGCCTCGATCGCCTCGACCGCGGTCACTCCGCAGTCGACCGAGATGACGAGATCGATGCCGTCTTCACGAAGCCCAAGCAGCCGCTCGCGGTTGAGCCCGTAGCCGTCGTCGATGCGGTGCGGAATGAAGATCGGGATCTCCGCATCCGGCCGCGCGACCCTCAGCAGTCGCCACAGGATCGAACTCGCGGTCACGCCGTCGACGTCGTAGTCGCCGTAGATCGCCAGACGCCGCCCCGAGCGAAGCGCCTCGGCGATCCGGGCCGCGGCCCGCTCGAGGCCGAACATCGCCCGCGGGTCGTGGAGATCCGAGAGCCGCGGCTCCAGGAACCGCTGACGCTGCGCGGGATCCTCGAGCCCCCGCCAACGAAGCAGGCGGTCGAAGAGGTGTTCCTCGCCGCCGATCGTCTCGTCGTTTCCCCGGATCCAGCGCCTGGTCAGTCCTCGCATGGCGACAGCGTAGGGAGTTCGGGGAAGCAGCGAGGTCGATCGAGGCACTCGATGACCGGAGGTGCAACTCGAGCCGTCGGTCGCCCGGCGGGACGGAGGTTCACGGTCCAGCGATCGGCGTGCTCTCGATCGCCCGACCGTGGACCTCGGGCGTCTCGCCCGCATGGCCATGCTCAAGCCGCTGAGCGGCTCGCGACGTTCAGACCGTCACCACCACGACTTCACCGCCTCGCGGCCGCATGGCCGGGGCGGTGTTGCGTTGGGCGGGGGCATGGGCCATCACTGGTCCGCGCGTCGTCACGCGCCCGAGAAAGGTCGGCGTCACGACTTCGCAGGCGGGTCTTGAACATCCGATCTTCGATCGGCCTCGGCCCGCTCGGCCTTCCTGCGCTTCGCCTTGATGGCCCGAACATCCGGAAGCGACAGGTCTCGAAAGCACTTGACTTCGAGGAGGAATCGCTGGCCCGACGGGTCGGACTCCGAACCGACGCACATCTCTCGCAGCTCTCGGAGGATCTTTCGAAATCGCGCGAGCTTCGCCTCGTCGAGCCAACCGACCTGAAGCACGAAGTAGAACTCGCGGGCGATTTCCGCATCGGTCTCCGCCATCTCCGCCACGCGACGAGCCTTGCGGCTCGACTCCCGCGCCTGCATCTCGATCACCCTGGCGATCCGCGACATGCCGGCACCGGTCTCGTAGTCGACCGGACTGGATCGGCCCACCTCGCTCATCGAATATCGGCGGCCAGCGTTCGTCCCGCTCGCGCGAACCTCGATCAGTCCCGCCGCGGCGAGCGCCTCGAGGTGCGGGTAGAGCGACTCGGGCCGCCGGCCGCTGGCACGAGCCAACTCCGAAGCGGAGAAGTCCTTCACCGAGTCGAGGATCTGCAGGATCGCCAGTTGAGCGGGCGACATGAGGCAAGCCCATTGCGCCTCGGTCCACCGCCCCGCCGGAAGATCCTTGAGCAGTTCCGGCCGCTTGCGATTCGCCACGTCGATCGACTCCTTGGCTTGTTCAGGATCCGGTGGCCGCGAGGGAGGTCCCCTCGTTCGGGATCCTCGCATCCTTGACCGCGGCGATCACCTCGCTCCCGCCTCGGTCACTGTGGAACGTCGGCTCGACCACGAGGTCGATGACCGCGCCCTTGCGAAGCGACTCGGCGATCCGGGCCGCCACGCTCGAGGCCCATCATCGATCGAGGGGCGTGGAGATCCGAGAGCCTCGGCTCCAGAAATCGCTGGCGCTCCTCCGAATCGCCGAATCCACATCGCCGCAGCAGACGGTCGAAGCGATGTCGGTCCACACCGACCGCGACGCCGTGCCTTCGGATCCAGCGCCGAGTCAGTCCTCGCATGGCGACAGGGTACGGAGTTCGGGGAAGAAGCGAGGTCGATCAAGGCACTCGATGACCGGAGGTGCAACTCGAGCCGTCGGTCGCACGGCGGGCCGGA
>JBMTTG010000378.1:0-2609 GCA_049449095.1 Phycisphaerales bacterium
GTGCTCGAGGTCTCGCAGCTCTCCGTGCCGGCGGGACTCTCGATCGTCAACGACGTGCCCGAGGGCGGCTTCGTCGTGCTCTCCGATGGCGTCTTCGTCTTCAACGCGCTGGTGAGCGGCGCGTCCGCAGGCACCTTCGCGATCGAGACCGAGGTCTCGCCCTCGGAGGGCGAGGTGGCATTCAACACGCTGCCCGTCGAGGTCCTTCCGCTCGCGGGCATTCCGGAGCTCTCGCCGCTCGCGGTCGAACCGGCCGCGGTCAATCCCGAGACGCCGACCCTTGTGACCTTCTCGGTGGCGCTCTCGGGCACCAGCGCCGCGCCGCCGGAGTTCACCTTGGCCCGAACGCTCGAGGACGGCACGCCCATCGCGTTCCCGGCGACGCTTCGCGACAACGGCGTGGCGCCTGACCTTGCGGCGGGCGACGGCATCTACACCGGGCAGGTCTCGGTGAACGCCGATCCCACCGAGGACTCGCGGTTCTACAAGGCCATCGAGATGGCGCCGCTCGCGGGGGGAATGCTCGAGACCCCGCTCTACGAGCTGAACGTCACGCCCTATCCGGTGGGCCCGGCGCCTTCGGACCCGGGGGCGGTGGTGGACGGCCCCGGCGGCACGCCGGTCTACTCCAACGAGATCATCATCTACTTCGCGCCCGGCACGAGCGATGCCCGGATCGCGGAGATCGTCGACTCGATCGACGGCACGATCGTCGGCAGCGTGCCCGCCACCGGCGCCTACCAGGTGTCCTTCCCCGGCGACGGCACCTTCGCGGGCGTGCAGGCGGTGATCGCCCAGATGAAGACGGTGGTCGACGTCGACATCGTCGAGCCGCTCTTCCCGATCACCACCACCGAGTTCGTGCCGAACGATCCGCTCTGGCCGACGCAGGCCGGGCTCGCGATCGCGCGGGCGACCGAGGCATGGACCATCGCCAACGGCGACGTGGTGATCGCGATCGTCGACACCGGCGTCGACGCGACGCATCCGGACTTCCAGTTCGCGTCGGGCGGCAGCAAGGTGCTCGTGCTTCCGGACTCCGACGTGCTCGATGGCGACGACGATCCGGGCGACGCTGACGGCCACGGCACCCGCATGGCGGGCATCGCCGGTGCGATCGGCAACAACGGCCTCGGCATCGCCGGCGTCGCGTGGCGAAGCCCGATCCTCGCGGTGCGGGCCTTCGGCGAGGGAGCGAGCGATGTGACGCTCGCGCAAGGCATCGTCTTCGCGGCCGCCAACGGTGCCCGAGTGATCAGCGTGTCCGGCGGACTCGACGCGCCGACCATCGTCCTCGAGGACGCGATCGCCTATGCGCGCGACCGCGGCTGCCTCATCGTGGCGAGCGCGGGAAGTCAGGTGGACGGCGCGAACGTGACGACCTACCCGTGCTCCTTCGCCGGCGTGTTCTGCGTCGGGGCGGTGGACGACGAAGGGCAGCCGCTCGCCGGCGCGAACATCAGCCTCTCGATCGATCTCGTCGCACCCGGCGAGAACGTGCCCACGACCTCCGCTGGCGGCGGCTACACGACCACGAGTGGCAGCAGCCCCGCGGCGGCGATGGTCGCCGGTGCCGCGGCCGTGGCCTGGTCGATCGATCCGACGCTCCCCGCCGCCACGATCGAGGAACGCCTGATCGCCGGTGCTGCGCCGCTGCCGCCGAGCCTGCTCGATCCCGCGACCGGCCGGCTCGATGTCTTCGAGTCGACCTTCGATGGCAGCTTCGAGTTGCCGGGGCTCGGGACCTGGTCGACCGAGGGAACGGTCTCGGTGCTCGAGAGCCTCGGACGCCTCGTGCCGACCGATCGCATGCGGATGGCGTACGTGAGCACCGGCCCCGCCGGCGCCGGCGTCGCTGCAAGCCTCCGCAAGGACTTCACGATCCAGCCGGGCGTGACGATGTTCGCGATCACCTTCGATTACGACTTCGTCACCGAGGAGTGGCCGGAGTACGTCGGGAGCGAGTTCAACGACAGCCTTCGCATCGTGCTCGTCGAACCCGATGGGGCGGAGGTGCTCCTCGCGGTCGAGACCGTCAACGACTCGGTCTTCTTCCCGATCGAGGGAATCGACTTCCCCGGCGGCGACGACACCGTGGGCCACACCGGATGGAAGACCGTGACCGCGGTGGTCCCCATCACCAAGGGGCCCGGCTCCTACACCATCCGGATCGAGGATGCTGGCGACGACGTCTTCGACTCGGTGGCGCTCGTCGATCGCATCCGCCTCGTGGGCGATCCGCAGGCGCTCTACTGCGGCGCGCCCCAGGCTGGCGACTGCTGCGAGGCGCATCCCACGCCGTTCTGTGCGGATGGGGCCTGCTGCAACGCGGTGTGCCTCGTCGATCCGACCTGCTGCCAGACCGCGTGGGATGCCGGATGTGCGACGCTCGCGTCGGAACTCTGCGACTCCTGCACGCCGGTCCAGGAGATCTGCGACAACGGGGTCGACGACGACGGCGACGGGCTCATCGACTGCGACGATCCGGACTGCGCGGCGTTCCCGGGCTGCACGAAGTCCGGCGTCTGCGGCGATCCGCAGTCGGGCGACTGCTGCGAGGAGAACGGCACGCCCTTCTGCAGCGACGCAACGTGCTGCGAGACGGTCTG
>JBMTTG010000379.1:0-2544 GCA_049449095.1 Phycisphaerales bacterium
TGCACGGCGAGTCGCCGGCGAGCCGGTAGTCGCCCGCGTTCGCGTCGACGAAGCGCGGATCGGCGTCGAGGTTGCCGGCGCCGGGCCAGCCGCCGCCGACGTTCGAGAAGGAGATCGCGTCCCCGCCGTTTGCGTAGAAGAGCTCCGTCGACGACGGCGCGAGGTTGTCGCGCAGGATCGAGTTCGCGATCAGCAGCCCGCCATCGCCGGCGCCGTAGTAGAGCCCGCCGCCCTCGCTCGACGAGAGGTTGCCGGTGATCGTGCAGTTGAGGATCGTGCCGGTGCCGCGAACGTACAGACCGCCGCCGTTGGACGCCGTGTTCTCCGCGATCAGGTTGTTGACGAGCAGGATGTCGCCGCCGTTGTCGAACCAGATTCCGCCGCCATCGTCCGTCGCGGCGTTGCCGACGATCTCGTTCGCCTCGAGGAGATGTGGCCCGTCGCCGGAGAACCGGATGAACACGCCGCCGCCCGATTCGGCGCCGACGTTGTCGAGGACCGCGTTGCCGACGAGTTCAAGCGATCCGTTCCAGCTGAGCAGGCCCGCGCCGAAGCCACCGGCGGAGACGTTGCCCTCGATCGTGTTGCGATGGACGAACACCCGGGTGTTCTCGACCTGGATGTAGATGCCGCCGCCGTCGCCGGCGGCGTTGTCGGCGACGAGGTTCTCCTCGATCAACGGCGAGGAGAAGCCGTAGACGATGATGCCGCCGCCGAGCAGGCTCGTCGTGTTGCCGACGATGCGGTTGCCGCGGATGGTGGGCGAACTCGACTCGACGAGCACGCCCGCCCCGCCCGCGCCGGGCGATCCGCCGCCATTGGTGATCGTGAAGCCCTCGATGCGGGTCGCCGGGCCCTCGCCGCTGCGGAAGACGACCACGCTGCCGACGCCGCCGCCGTCGAGCACGGTCGAGTCCGGGCCCGCCTCGCTTCGCACCACGATCGTCTTGCCGAGGAACACGAGATGCTCGAAGTAGGTGCCGGGCCGCACCACGATCTCGGAGCCGTTCGCGACCGCCGCGATCGCGGCCTGGATCGAGCCGAACTGATCCGGCACGAAGTAGGTGCCCGGCAACTCGCACTCGTCGGGAATGCCGTTGGCGTCGAGGTCGGCGCTCGAGCCGCTCCCGATGTCGCAGGAGTCGGGCACGCCGTTGCCGTTGCAGTCCTGTTCGTCGGATCCCGCGACGGCGCGCATGATCCAGTTGCCCGGCGGGAGCAGGTCCTCGAAGAGGCCGTACTCGACCGCCTCGAAGGTGAGGTTGTTCGGATCGATCGGCTTGAACGCGCCGACGAGCCAGCTGCGGCCGGGGAGGTTCGGGGCGTCCCAGTCGCCGGAGGCCGGGAAGTCGGAACTGGTCAGCTCGACGTCGACGATGATCCCGACGAAGTAGGAGGTGCCCGCGGGCCCCACCTCGACCGGCGGGATCTCGAAGCGCACCACGATGTCCGGATCGTCCATGCCCGGCTCGACCACGATCGACTGGCTCGACAGCACCTGGGCGTCGGAGGGCTCGCCGTCGCCGTTGGGATCGGACCAGACGTAGAAGGTGACCGGCTGTCCGACCGCGGAGCTTCCGAAGGTCGTCTCCACCGCGGTGATCCGCTCGAAGCCGGGTTCGACGGTGAACTGGTTGAGCCACGCCATCCAGGTGCCATCGGTGCGGACGCTGATGTCGCCCTCACCGTCGTCGATCGAGTAGACGAACTCGGCAAGCGCGCACGAGTCGAGCACGCCGTCGTTGTTGCAGTCCGACGCCGTGCCGTCGGCGAGATCGCACTCGTCGGGGATGCCGTTGCCGTTGCAGTCTCCGCTCGATCCCGAGGCGAGGTCCTGGTAGTCGGCGAGGCCGTTGGCGTTGCAGTCCTGCGCCGGCGCGTCGAGCAGTTGATCGACCGGCACCACCCGCGGGCTCACCCGCACCTCGTCGATCGAACCTCGGAGGAACTGGTTGAGCGCTCCCGCGGCGTTCCATCGCGCGCCGAGCAGCAGCGGACCGCCATTCACGGTGCGCGACTCGGGGCCGTACGCGATCGTCTCGAAGACGCCGTCGAGGCCGAAGCGGATGGTGCGGGCGGAGACGTCGCAGGCGACGCTCACGAAGTGCCAGTCGAGATCGACGATCTCGAGATGGCTCGTCACGCTCCACTGCCCGCTGCCGTCGCCGAAGACGATCTGCAGTTCGCGGCCTGTGAAGCCGCTGGTCTTGCCGTACGCGGTGCCGGGCGAGTTGTCGCCGCGCTGCACGCGAATCGCGTAGTCGGTGGTGGCGTCGCCGGCGATCGCCTTCTTCTGGCAGAGATGCTGCCGCTGCCCGCCGCCGCTCGTGTCGGAGAGTTCGTCGAGCTTGACCCACGCCTCGATGGTGAAGTCGCGCGAGGGCCCGAAGGAGAGCAGGCCGCCGGGGTCGGCGATCTGCACCACGCCGCCCAAGCTGGTGCTTTGCCAGTTCAGGTCGAGCGACTTCGAGTTCGCTTCATCGGTGAAGGGCACCGGATCGACGGCGACCGCGGCGACCCGGGCGGGAAAGACGTTGAGGGTGC
>JBMTTG010000380.1:0-2543 GCA_049449095.1 Phycisphaerales bacterium
TCCAGCTCGCGGTCACCGGCCTCGCGGTGTCCGCGGCGTTCTTCGCGATCTCGCCGGAGGTCGCGTGGTGGGCGATGCTTCCCGTGCCGCTGGTCGTCCTGGGCTCGCTGTGGTTCCAGCGCCGTCTCGAGCCTCGCTACGCCGAGGTCCGAGCACGGGTCGGCGTTCTCAACGCACGCCTCTCGAACACCCTCGGCGGCATGGGGACGGTCAAGAGCTTCACCGCCGAGGACGAGGAGCGACGCGGCCTCGAACGCGAGAGCCTCGCCTATGCCGAGGCCAATCGAAGCGCGATCGTCCTCTCGAGCGCCTTCAGCCCGCTGATCCGCATCGTGATCCTGGTGGGATTCACGGTCACCCTCGTCTACGGCGGGCACCTCGCGCTCGAGGGCGTCCTCGCGGTCGGCGCGTACGGGCTGCTCGTCTTCCTCACCCAGCGCCTGCTCTGGCCGTTCACCCGCATCGGCGCGGTGCTCGACCTCTACCAGCGAGCGATGGCTTCGACGCGACGGGTCCTCGATCTGCTGGACGTCGACCCTCGCATCGTCGACGGCCCACGGTCGCTCGCCAAGGCCGAGGTCCGCGGCGAGGTCCGCTTCACAGACGTCCACTTCGCCTACGGGGACGGACCCGCGGTCCTCGCAGGTCTCGAGCTGGAGTGTCCCGCCGGGCGCACGACCGCGATCGTCGGCGCCACCGGCTCGGGCAAGAGCACCATCGTGAAGCTCTTGCTGCGCCTCTACGAGAGCGATCGCGAGGATGCGGGCCGGATCTCGCTCGACAACGTCGACATCCGCGAACTGCGCCTCGCCGACCTTCGTTCCGCGATCGCGCTGGTGAGTCAGGACGTCTACCTCTTCGACGGCACGGTGCGAGAGAACATCGCCTACGGCGGGGACGAGGGCGCCGATCTCGACCGGGTCATCGCTGCGGCACGACTTGCAGAGGCCCATGCCTTCATCGAGCGGCTGCCGCGGGGCTACGACACCGTGGTCGGCGAACGAGGCCAGAAGCTTTCCGGGGGACAACGCCAGCGGATCGCGATGGCTCGGGCGATTCTCAAGGATGCGCCGATCCTCGTCCTCGACGAGGCCACCAGTTCCGTCGACAACGAGACCGAGGCCGCGATGCAGCGTTCCCTCGCGAAGGTCTGCGAAGGTCGAACCACCATCGTCATCGCCCACCGCCTCTCGACGGTGCGGCACGCCGACGCGATCCACGTCCTCGAAGCGGGGCGAGTGGCCGAGCAGGGAACGCACGACGCGCTCGTCGCCGGCGAAGGTCTCTACGCACGCCTCTGGGGCGTGCAGACCGGCGAACTCGACGAGGCTCGCCGGTGAGCCGGTTCGAGTCCGCAGGTGCTCCGGCGGAGCCTCGGGGTCCCGGACGGTGAGGCTCTTCTGGAACGACGCGGATCTTCGCGATCCCTTCATCCGTGCGATCGCGGACACCGTGCTGACCCATCTCGAACGGGCGGAGTCGCCGCGCGCGGGCGATGCGGTGCTCTACCCACACGACGTCCGGGACTCGCTCGTCTCGCTGCCGGACATCGTCGAGCACGCCGAACGTGCCAGGCGCAGCGGTCGCCGCTTGCTGGTGTTCCAGATCTCCGACACCACCGTGCCGATCGCATCGCCCAACACCTTGGTCTTTCGCACGTCGATGCTGCGATCCAAGCGTCTTCCCCACGAGCACGTGCTTCCGTACGTCTGGGGCGCGGTGCCCGACCGGATGCGGTCCTGCGAACGTTGGCAGCGACCGTGCTGGACGCGGCGCGAGGCGCCGCCCATCGTCGGATTCTGCGGCTGCCCCAACACCCACCCGCTGCGCAAACGGGTGCTGAACACGCTGCAGGATCGCCTCCCCTGTCGGTTCCTCCTGAGAGACCGCTTCTGGGCCGGCGCGCCTCACGATCCGACGGTGGTCCGGGAGTTCTTCGAGAACATCCTCGCGACCGACCTGACGCTTGCGGTTCGAGGCATCGGCAACTTCTCCCATCGCTTCTACCAGACTCTCTCCTGCGGGCGCGCACCGCTGCTCGTCGGGCACGATGCGGTGATGCCCTACGAGGGCGTCGAATCGATCGACTGGGACGACGTGGCCGTTCGGGTCGAGGCCGACCGCCTCGACGGGATCGAGTCTGCGATCGAGCGGTTTCGCGAGCGGGCCCGCGACCACCGCGATCTCTCCCAGCGGATCCTCGACGTGCACGGGCGGTACTTCACCCCCGAGGCCTTTGCGCACCATCTCGCCCGACATCGGGATCGGTATCTGGCCTGATCGAAGGCTCCACGCTCAGGGGCTGCCGGCCGATCGCAGCGCCAACAGTTCGCGTTCGCGATCGGCGGTCAGCCCCGCCCGCATCGGCTCGGACGTCTTGCCGCGCGGCGACGCGAGGTACCAGTCGAGCGTGGCCTTCGCGGTGTCGGCGAGCGGGCGAAAGGTCAGGCCGTGCTCGACCGCCGCCCGATTCGATCGCGACGCGAAGCCCGCGGTGTCGGGCCCTTCCGGGATCCACATCGCCATCGAGTTCTCGCCCATCC
>JBMTTG010000381.1:0-2524 GCA_049449095.1 Phycisphaerales bacterium
CTTGCGACCCATCTTCCGACCGGGATAGTCTCCCGCCGATGGACTGGATCTATCCGCTGCTGGCCGGTCTCGGGCTCTTCTTCGTGCCGCTCGTCGTCGGCGTCGCGATCCAGAATCGGCTGGCCGCCTCGAAGGTCCGGGTCGAGGGGGCCTTCGCGCAGATCGATGTGCAACTCCAGCGACGTCACGATCTGGTGCCACGGCTCGTCGAGGTCGTCCGCGGCGCGATGGCCCACGAACGCGAGACGCTCGAGCGGGTGATCGCGGCCCGCACCCGCGCCGCGGAGGCGATCGCCGCGGCAAGGCCGGAGGATCCCCGCGGCGTGGCCGAGGCCGAGCGCGATCTCGATGCCTCGGTGGGAACGCTGATCGCGCGGATCGAGGCCTATCCGCAGCTCAAGTCCTCCGAGAACGCGTTGTCGCTGCAGGAGGAGCTCGTCACCAGCGAGAACCGCGTGGCGTTCGCGCGGCACGCGTACAACGACGCCGTGGTGCGCTACAACGTCTCGATCCGCGAGTTTCCCGCGAACCTCGTGGCCTCCTTCCTCCGGTACCGCGAAGCGCAGGTCCTCGAGTGGGATTCCGCGTCGATCGCCGCGGCGCCCACGGTCTCGATGGATCGTCGCGCGACTTCCGAGGGTTCCGCGTGAACTACTTCCGCGCCCAGGACGACGCCCGACGCCGCACCGGAAGGCTCGTCCTCCTCTTCATCCTCGCGGTGGTCGCGCTGATCGCAGGTCTCTACCTGCCGCTCGCCGCGACGCAGAACGACGAGGGAGGCATTCCGTTCTGGAACCCCCCGCTCCTCGGCGCGGTGTCGGGGCTCGTGGTGCTCGTCGTCGGGCTGTCGAGCCTCTTCAAGATCGCCCAGCTCGGCAAGGGCGGCTCGGCGGTCGCGGAGATGCTCGGCGGCACGCCGATCGCGCCCTCGACCCGCGACCCGCACGAGCGGCGCCTGCTCAACGTCGTCGAGGAGATGGCGATCGCCTCGGGCGTGCCGGTGCCGCCGGTCTATCTCGTCGAGGACGACTCGATCAACGCCTTCGCCGCGGGCTACACCCCGCAGAGCGCCGTGATCGGCGTGACGCGCGGCTGCATGACGCAGCTCGATCGAGCGCAACTGCAGGGCGTGATGGCCCACGAGTTCAGCCACATCCTGAACGGCGACATGCGCCTGAACATCCGGCTGACCGGCGTCATCTTCGGGATCCTCGTGATCGGGCTGATCGGCTGGACCTGCCTGCGCTACATCGGACCGGCGCTGGCCCACGCGCGAGGCGGACGCAAGAACGACGGCGCCGCGGTCGGCCTCGGCATCATGGCCTTCGGCCTGCTGCTCTGGGCGGCCGGTTCGCTCGGCACGCTCTTCGGGCGACTCATCCAGGCCGCGGTCAGCCGGCAGCGGGAGTTCCTTGCCGATGCCAGCGCCGTGCAGTTCACCCGGAACCCCGCCGGCATCGCGGGCGCGCTTCGCAAGATCGGCGGGCTGCCGCCGAAGCAGCCCTGGAATCCGCACGTCTCGGAGTTCGGGCACTTCTTCTTCACCGCAGCCTTCGCGGCGGCGTTCGCGACGCATCCGCCGATCCGGGAACGCGTCGCGCGGATCGAGGGGATCGACGCCGCCTCGATCGAAGGTTCCTCGGCTCGGCCCGCGTCGACCGCGCCCGGCGGAGCCGCGGGGCTCGCGGGCGTCGAGCAGCCGACGCGAACGATTCCCCGTCGCGAGGTCGATCGCTCGATCGCCCGCATCGGCGATCCCGATCCCGAACTCGTCGCCCGCGCCGCGTCGATCGCCGCCGCCGTGCCGCCGCTCGTCGCCGAGGCCTGCCGCGAGCCGATGGATGCGCGAGGCGTGATCGTGGGCCTCCTTCTCTCCGCCGATCGCGGCATTCGCGACGCGCAGGAGCATGCGCTCGTCGGCGATGCGGGGCTTCGCGCGGCGGTCGGGAGGATCACTGGAGCGATCGAGCCCATGCGCTCCTCCGCACGGCTCGCGGCGATCGATCTCGCCGTGCCGGCGCTCTCGGAGCTCTCGCCCGAGCAGTACCGGGCGTTCCGCGATCGGGTCACCGCGGTGATGCTCGCGGATCGGAAGGTCGACCTCTTCGAATGGGTGGTGCGCACGGTGCTTGAACGGCACGTCGAAGCCCGCTTTGTTCCTCGAGCGCGACCGGCTCCACGCGAGCGGATCGACCATCGCGCCGCCGCCGTGCAGCAGGTGCTCGCCACGCTCGCATGGTCCGGCCATCGCGACGCGTCGGACGCCCGCGGCGCCTACGAGGCGGCGATCGCCTCGCTCGGCTGGAGCGGCGCGGCGCTTCCGCAGCGCGAGCGATGCACGCTCGACGCCCTCGACGCTTCGCTGCGACAGCTGTCGGCGCTGCGCCTCGAGGATCGGCGTCTCCTCCTCGAGGCCTGCGTCGAGTCGATCGCCCACGACGGATCGACCACCGAAATCGAGGCCCAGCTGCTGCGGGCGATCGGCGACGCCATCGACTGCCCGATCCCGCCGATCGCGGCGTGA
>JBMTTG010000382.1:0-2520 GCA_049449095.1 Phycisphaerales bacterium
GCACAGCAGCCGCCGACCAAGACGCCCGACGGGCCGCAGAAGGCGCCGCCCGTCACGCCCGATCGCGGCACGCGGCCGACCCGGCCCGCCACTGCACCCACCAAGGGAACCACCGTGAACCAGCAGAACCCGCTCGATGCGGAAGGGGCGGCCAAGCGCGCCGCCCGCGGCACCGGGAGCGTCTCGAGCGAGCTCTGGGGCGAGATCGACGGCCGCAGGGTGATGCTGCACACCCTGAAGAACTCCAAGGGCACCACCATCAAGGCGACCGACTACGGCACGATCATCACCGAGATCCTCGTCGCCGATCGCGATGGGAACTTCGCCGACGTCGCGCTCGGCCGCGGCAGTCTCGCGGAGTACGTCGAGAGCAATCCGTACTTCGGATGCACCGCGGGACGCGTCGCCAACCGCATCGCGGGCGGGAAGTTCTCGATCGACGGCCAGGACTTCCAGGTCACCACCAACAACGGCCCGAACCACCTGCACGGCGGGGCGAAGGGATTCGACAAGGTGGTGTGGGACGGCACCGCCCGCATGAGCCCGCGCGGGCCGATGGTCTCCTTCCGTCGCATCTCTCCCGACGGCGAGGAGGGGTATCCGGGCAACCTCACCGCGATCGTCACCTACACCCTGACCGAGGACGACGAGCTCGTCGTCGACATGTCCGCCAACAGCGACGCGAAGACGCCGGTCAACCTCGCGCACCACACCTACTGGAACCTTGCCGGCCACGACTCGGGATCGATCCTCGAGCAGGAGCTCATGATTCCCGCCGCGCGCTACACGCCGGTCGATGCGACGCTCATCACGACCGGCGAACTCGCGCCGGTCGAGGGCACGCCCTTCGACTTCCGCACGGCGAAGGCGGTCGGCAAGGACATCGGACAGCTTCCCGCGACCGCGACCGATCCCGGCGGCTACGACGTCAACTTCGTGGTCGATCCCGAGGGCGGCGACGGCCGGATGTGGCTCTGCGCACGGCTTCGCGATCCGAAGTCGGGCCGCACGCTCGAGATCTTCTCGAACCAGCCGGGCATCCAGTTCTACAGCGGCAACTTCCTCGACGGGATCAAGGGCAAGGGCGACGCGACGTACGAGAAGTTCGACGGCCTCTGCCTCGAGACCCAGGCCTTCCCAGACAGCATCAACAAGCAGGGCGTCGAGGGCTGGCCGGACGTGATCCTCGAGCCGAAGCGGATCTACCGCCACCGCATGGTGCACAAGTTCACCGCGGAGTGATTGCGGCGAGCCGGCGCGCTAGCGCAGCCGCGTCGCCGCGTCGTCGCGGGCGAAGAGATGCGCCTTCGCCAGGTCGCGCGAGATCGCGATCGGTGCGCCTTCCCGCAGCGAGGCGCCTCCGGAGCCCTCGCCACGGCTGACGAGCCGCACGCCGCCAGTGTCGAGCACGAGGTCGATGCGGTCGCCGTAGCGCTCGAGCGCCTCGAGCGAGGCGGCAATCGGTGATCCATGCGAGGACGCGTTCCCCGATCCAGTCGCCTCACCGGTCGCACGCACCGCGTCGGGGCGCACGCCGAGGGTGACGCGAAGCGATCGTTCGCCGCGGGCGTGCTTCGCGGCGACCTCCGCGAGCGCCGGCGGCAGGTCGATCGAGAAGGCCGGCGCCGACGCGGCTCCCGCGTGGAACCTCGCCGCGCCATCCCCAAGCGTCACCTCGCCCTCGACGAGGTTCATCGCCGGCGTGCCGATGAAGCCCGCGACGAAGGCGTCGGCGGGCTCCTCGTAGATCTCGATCGGAGAGCCCTCCTGACGGATCACGCCGTCCTTCATGACGACGAGCCGGTCGCCGAGGGTCATCGCCTCCTCCTGATCGTGCGTGACATGCACCATCGTGCCGCCGGTGCGGCGATGCAGCATGCGAAGCTCCGCCCGCATCTCGAGCCGCAGCCGCGCGTCGAGATTGGAGAGCGGCTCGTCGAGCAGGAAGACCGCCGGGTCGCGCACGAGTGCGCGTCCAAGCGCCACCCGCTGCCGCTGGCCGCCCGAGAGCTCCTTCGGCTTGCGGGCAAGTAGTGCGGTGATCTCGAGCGTCTTCGCGGCCTTCTCGACGCGATCGGCCATCGCCGCGATCTCCGCGCGGCGGGCCTGCGCGTAGGAAGGCGACACGAGGCTCCGCAGCAGGCTCGCGTGGCGGCGGCGGCGCAGCAGCGGGAACTCGAGGTTCTGCCGGACCGAGAGATGCGGGTAGAGCGCGTAGCTCTGGAAGACCATCGCGATGTCGCGGTCGCGGGCCGGGATGTCGTTGACCACCCGACCGCCGATCGAGATGGTGCCGGAGGAGATCTCCTCGAGGCCCGCGATCATGCGGAGCGTGGTGCTCTTGCCGCAGCCGGACGGCCCCACGAGCACCACGAACGAGCCGTCGGCGATCGCGAGGTCGATCGCGTCGACCGCCTTCACCCCGCCGGGGTAGACCTTCGAGACCTTGGTGAGCAGGACGTCCGCCATCGGGCGGAAGGGTAGCGGCGATCAGAGGTCGGTCGGGCGGAGACCGGTGCG
>JBMTTG010000383.1:0-2488 GCA_049449095.1 Phycisphaerales bacterium
ATTCCGTCCATCAAGTCCATTCCGTCCATGTGACCGCCCGCCGAGCGAAGCGAGCCACCGGCGCGTGACGTTCCCTCAGCAGATCATCCGCATCCGCAGCGTCTCGGGGATCGTCGCGAGGTCCGCCTGGACCGTGTCGGCGTCGGAGGCGTCGACGTCGAGGATGACGTACGAGATCTCGACGTCCGACTGCAGGTACTCCGCGTGGATGTTGATCCCCCGCGCCGCGAGCATGGTGTGCATGCGGCCGAGCACGCCGGGCACGTTGCGATGGAAGTGCAGGATGCGATGGCGGCCTTCGACCCGTCGCGGCAGGTCGACCTCGGGCACGTTGACGGCGCCGCGCGTCGAGCCACCGAGCACGAACCGAAGCAGCTTCTCGGCGACGTCGCGGCCGATCGACTCCTGCGCCTCCTCCGTCGAGCCGCCGATGTGGGGCGTGAGGATCGCACCGGCGACGCCGACGAGCGGGCAGGCGAAGCCAGGTCCGTTCGACTCCGGCTCCTTCGGGAAGACGTCTGCCGCCACGCCGCGGAGATGCCCTTGTCGAAGCGCCTCGGCCGCAGCGTCGAGATCGACCAGCGATCCGCGGGCGTTGTTCACGAGGATCGCGCCGCGCTTCATGCGGTCGATCTCCGCGCCGCCGATCATCCCCCGGGTTTGCGGAGTCTCGGGCACGTGCAGCGAGACGACGTCGCTTCGTTCGAGCAGTTCGTCGAGGCTGCCGACGGCGCAGGCGTTGCCGAGCGGGAGCTTGTGGTCGATGTCGAAGAAGACCACCTGCATGCCGAGGCTCTCCGCGAGCACGGAGAGCTGCGAGCCGATGTGGCCGTAGCCGACGATGCCGAGCACGCGGCCGCGCACCTCGTGGCTGCCCGAGGCGGACTTCGTCCAGACGCCCCGATGCAGATCGCTGCTGCGGTCGACGATGCCGCGCAGGAGCATCACGATCTCGGCGAGGGTGAGTTCGGCGACGCTTCGCGTGTTGCCGAAGGGGCTGTTGAAGACCGGCACGCCGCGGTTCGCGGCGGCACCGAGTTCGACCTGGTTCGTGCCGATGCAGAAGCAGCCGATGGCGGCGAGCGAGGGGGCCGCGTCGAGCACGCTCGCCTCGAGCCGCGTGCGCGAGCGGATGCCCACGAGCGAGGCCCCGGCGATCGCGTCGCGAAGGGCGTCGCCCTCGAGCGCCTGAGCGATCGACTCGACCTCGATGCCGGCGGCGCGAAGCGCCTGCTCGGCCGCCGGATGCACGCCTTCGAGCAGCACCGCCCGCATGGGCTCCCTTCGATCCGACGAATCAGCGCCCGACGATCTCGGGGAGGTCGAAGAGGCCGGCGGTGAGGTTCCGCGGGCCGTCGGCAGTGACGAGGACGTCGGCTTCATAGTGGACGCTCAGCGATCCATCCGCGGTGTAGATCGGCCACTTCCGGCCTTCGCTTCGGATCTCCGTCGTGCCGGCCGCCACCATGGGCTCGACCGCGATCAGATCGCCGGGCTTGAGGCGGGTCCACGCATCGGGCCATTCGCCCGGATACCCCGGCACCGTGTTGCTGACGTAGGGAGGGCCGTGCAGTTCGCGCCCGTAGCCGTGGCCTCCGAGTCCGCGCACGAGGCCGTAGCGGTGCTCGTGCTCGACGATGCCCTGCACGGTCTTCGCCCACTCGATGAGCGGACGTCCGGGCTGAAGCGCCTCGATGCCCTGCTCGAGCGAGCGGCGGCCGCATCGCATGAGGTCGAGCGCCTCGTCGGAGCCCGACTCGATCGCATAGGTCCACGCGGCATCGCCAATCCAGCCGGCCCGCTTGACGCCGACGTCCACCGAGAGCACGTCGCCGGGCTCGAGCGGGCGGTCGCTCATGTCGTGCGTGCCGTGGACGACGCACTCGTTGAGCGAAAGGCAGCTGTGGCTCGGGTAGGCGGGGTGGCCGCGGGCTCGATAGCCCAGGAATGCGCTGCGGCAGTCGAGATCCTCGAGCTGCGTCGCGACGAAGGCGTCGACATCCGCGAGGGTCAGCCCCGCGCGGAGGAAGCCGACGAGCCGCCGATGCACCTCGACCACCGCCTCGGCGGCGGCGGCGGCCAGTTCCACGTCTCTCGCAGCGGTCACGGTCATGGGAGGCGGGATGGTATCGGCGCAACGAAAGAGCGGCCGTCCATCCATGGACGACCGCCCTACGGGTGAATGCGTTGGAATCGCGAGGATCAGGCCGCCGAGCGGGCGGGGGTGCGGCTCGACGACTCGGTCGTGCCGCTGTAGTTCCACTGCGTGCCGGCGGTCGCGGGGGTGGAGACCGTCGAGCCGATCGCGTTCGACGCGGTCGTGCTCGAGGTGGTGCTGCCGTAGTTGCCGCGGTTGGCCGAGGCGCCGTTCCAGGTGCCGAAGCCGGTCGATCCGGAGTTCATGCTGCCGTAGTTCGTCGAGCCGTAGCCGGTGTTGCCGGTGGTCGTCGTGCCGTAGTTGGTCGACGCGAAGCTCGAGGGCGTGGTG
>JBMTTG010000384.1:0-2484 GCA_049449095.1 Phycisphaerales bacterium
GGGGTCTCCTTGCTCCGTCTCCTCTTCTCCTCCTCTACTCCTCTACTCCTCTACTCCTCTCATGGCTCCCCGCTCCTGCCTCTTCGCGTCCGCCCCTCAGCCCGCCCGACGAATCCAGCGGTCATCCTGGACGCTGAACCATGGAAGGTCCGGACGCAGTTCGATCCGCTCGATCTCGTCGAGCAGGTAGTCCTCCTGGGTCTCCCGCGCATCGGGCGGATCCTCGAAGAAGCAGAAGCTTCGGAGGTTTCGCTGGTTCGGAAAGATCATCGTCGCCATGCGGTGCGCGACGATCAGCCTCCGCCCGTCCCTCAGATGCACGATGAAGGTCGTGAAGTCCTTCGCATAGCAGATCGCACGGAAGGTCTCGATGGTGATTGCGGCCATGGATCAGGTCTCCGTGCAAGGGAGAATCAGTCGCTCGCGTCGCCCCACTGGATGTCCGACGGTCCCAGGTCGGTCGAAGGTCGTTCGATGGCGACGATCTCCGCGATCCGGAGATGCCCATCACGCCATCCCGAGTCGTCGCGGAAGAGAAAGTTGAGTATCGACCTCGTGGAATCGAAGGTCAAGCATTCTGCCGTGGCGATCGTCCAGGATCGGCCAGCGGTGCTGACGATGACGAAAGGCTCGAATGGCTCGCGGGTCATCCAGGCCTCGAGGCGCTCCGGGAACTTCATGTCGCGCAGCCTACGGGGCGATCGCGGCATGCCCGCGAGGTGCTGCCGATTCGCCGACGGAACGCTGGCGGCGATGGAGACGGTCGCTCGCATCGCTGCTGCTTCGGGCGAGGCTTGGAGCGGATGGGCGAGGGCTGGAGCGGCCCACGTCACGCGATTGAGGCTCGCTTCGCTCGGCGGACCGTCACATGGACCTGATGGACTCGATGGACGGGATGGACCCAGACGGCGAAGCGCTGCACCTGATGCGGGATGTTGGCGAGATCCGTTTGCAGGTGCAGCGGCCTCCTCTCTCCTTACTCCTTACTCCTTTCTCCGTCTCCTCTTCTCCTCCTCTACTCCTCTCCTCTGCTCCTCCCCCCAACACCCCGCTCGATCCTCGCGAGCGTCGACGCCCGACCGAGCATCGCGAGCGTGTCGAAGATCGGCGGCGAGACCGTGCCGCCCGAGACCGCGATCCGCAGCGGCTGCGCGACCTTGCCGATGTTGCCCACCTGACGCGCTTCGCAGAACGCGGTCAGGCGAGACTCGAGCGCGTGGGCGTTCCAGTCGGCCTCCGCCACCGCCTCCAACTCCTGCCTCGCGGCGGCGAGCAGCTCGAGTCCGGTCGGCTCGCCCTTGAAGAGCGCCTTCTCGACCGGCTTGCTGCGCTCCCAGCGGATGGCCTCGTCCGGCTCGACGAGGAATCGGTTGCCCCGGAAGACCTCGTCGAGCGTCTTGGAGCGGGGATGGCTTGCGGCCGCGAGCGTGGCGAGGTTCGCTTCGCCGAGCCTCGCGAGGAACTCCGGGTGGTACCGCTCGCCGTGCTCGCGCAGGCGGCGCAGGAAGGTCTCCCCATCCATCGCCTGCAGGGCGTCGAGGTTGAAGGCCAGAAGCTTCGCGCGATCGAACTTGGCGGGCGTCTTCACCACGCGATCGAGTCCGAATCGCTCGCAGAGGAACGCGAGGTCGAACTTCTCGAGGTCGTTCCCCGGCGACCAGCCGTTGAGCGCGAGGAAGTTGACGAGCACCTCCGGCAGGTAGCCCGAGCGGCGGAAGTCCTCGACGTTGATCTCGGGCAACTCGACCTCGAGGGCCTGCGCGATCGCCTCGCAGACCTCGCTCGGCAGCTGCACGGTCTTGTCGCCCCGCCAGCGTTCGAACATCGCCGCGTCGCAGAGCGGGGCGCCGTCGCGGCCGGCGGGCGGCGCGTCGATTCCCTTCGCGATCACCGCATCGCGCAGCGTGCGGTCCTTGTCGCGCTTGCTCATCTTGCTGCCGTCGGGATTGAAGATGATCGGCAGGTGCCCGTAGACCATCGGGCGATAGCCCAGCGCCTCCTGCAGGAGCAGGTGCTTGGCGGTGTTGTTGAAGTGCTCCTGCGCCCGCAGCACGTGGGTCACGCCCATCAGCTCGTCGTCGACCACGACCGCGAAGTGGTAGGTCGGGAATCCGTCGGCCTTGCGGATCACGAAGTCGTCGACCTCGCCGGCGGGCAGCGTCGCCTCGCCGAGGATCTCGTCGCGGATCGTCACCGCGCGACCTTCGCTTTGGAAGCGGATCACGCAGGGCCGTCCCTCGGCGCGGGCCGCCTCGCGGTCGAACTCGCTCATCGCCATCGCCTTCGAGCCGTCGTAGCGGTAGGGGCGTCCCTCGGCGCGGGCCGCGGCACGGGCGGCGTCGAGCTCCTCGGGCGTGTCGAAGGCCGCGTAGGCCTTGCCCTCGGCGAGGAGCTTCTCGATCGCCGCGTCGTAGATCTCGAGCCGCTGCGACTGGAAGTAGGGGCCGTGCGCGCCGCCGCCGACGAGGACGCCGTCGGGGGCCT
>JBMTTG010000385.1:0-2484 GCA_049449095.1 Phycisphaerales bacterium
ATCTGTCCCATGGGGCGGGAAGTGTAGCAATCGGGGGTGGAGCGGAAGGCGTGCCCGGCGATGCCGACAAGGGTCGGCTTCAACGGGAGTTGCGTTCCTGAAACCCATCGGGCTCAGATCGAGGCATGCGCCCCGTGGTATCGGCCCGCTTCCGCCGTACCGTCCGAGACGCGGATCGCCAACCGCAGGAGTCACTCTCATGCGCCATCGAACGTGGACGATCCCGACTCATCCGTGCCGCGAGCGTCGGAAGCCAAGCCACCCGACGCCGACCGCTCATCGCCTGCCTCGGATTGTGCTGGGCATGCTGGTCTTCGCAGGCACGGTCTCGACGGCCTTCGGCCAGGTTGCCGGGCCGGTGTGGTGGTGGGGCGACTGGCTCTATCGGGAGCAGGCGTGGGTGCCGCCGCTCGGCGTCTCCGTGGCGGCGGAGGTTGGCGTCGAACACGCCATTGCCGTCGATGCGGACGGGCGGGTCTCGTGCTGGGGCGTCGGTTTCCAACCCATGACCGGACCGCCGGGGTATCCCTCGGTCACCGGCTCGCACCTCACCTGGGGCCAGTGCCGGATGCCGGGCGATCTCGGCCCGGTGGTCGACGTCGCTGCGGGAGACTTCCACACCCTCGTCCTCGGCGCCGACGGCATCGTGCGCGCCTGGGGCAAGAACGAGGTCTGGTGGAACTACTGGTTCGACCTGTCTTGGTACACCTGGACGAGCGGCGAGTGCGATGTGCCGCCCGACCTGCCGCCGATCGCCCGAATCGCGGCGGGCGGCGAACACAGCATGGCGATCGACGAGAGCGGCGTCGTCCACTGCTGGGGCAAGAACGGCGTCCCGTTCCTGCCCGACTGGAAGCATCCGCCGCCGCCCTACGCGTATCCGATCGGCCAATGCGATGTGCCGCTCGACCTCGGGCCGGCGATCGAGATCGCGGGCGGATACCAGCACTCGGTCGCGCTCGAGTCCCAAGGCGGCGTGCGCTGCTGGGGTGCGGGCACTGCCTCGCCACCTTCACCGAGCCTGCCAATCCACTTCGGGCAGTCGATCGTGCCGGCGGACCTCGGTCCTGCCGCCGACATCGCTGCCGGACGATTCCAAACCATCGCCCGGCTCGCCGATGGAACTGTGCGCTGCTGGGGCGCCGGAACGACCGTCGGCGTCTCGCCGCACTTCGGTCAGTCGATCGTCCCGGCGAACCTCGGTCGCGCGATCGATGTCGCGGCCGGCGACTACTTCTCCGCGGCGCTGCTCGCGGACGGCAGCGTTCGCCGCTGGGGGAAGGACCTCGGCCCCGCCTGCACGATTCCGGCGGAGGAGTCGCCGTTCATCGAGATCTCCGCACGCGGCGACCGGCTCATCGCCCGAAGAGCCGACGGTCGGATCCGGGTCTGGAACGCATGCAGTCCGCAGACGCGCGAGAGCGTGCCCGGCGACCACGGTGTTCCGGTCGACCTCGACGCCGGCGAGTCGCACGTCCTGGTGCTCTTCGAGGACGGCACCATGACCGCCACGGGACCGTGGGGCTATTGGGCGCTGAGTCCGGATGTTCCAGGCGGTCCGATGTGGGTCGGCTCTCCGCAACGGACGGTGCCGCCCATGCCCGAGCCGGCCGTCGACATCGCCTGCGGCGATCGCCACAACCTGGCGATCCTTGCGAGCGGACACGTCGTCGCATGGGGTACGGATTGCGACTTCGAGTGGATCTCCTGGGACCCGCCGGTCTGGACGTTCCTTTGCTGGGGCGCGTTGGCGGTCCCGGAGGATCTGCCTCCGGCCCGCGCGGTCGCGGGTGGCCATCGGCACTCGGTGGCCCTCCTTCGAGATGGAACCGTGCGTTGCTGGGGCGAACAGGAAAGCGGCGCGTGCACGCCACCGGAGGATCTCGGCCCCGTGACCGCGATCGCCGCGGGCAACGACTTCACGGTGGCGATCGAGGCCGGAGGTCGGCTTCGCTACTGGGGCTTCGCCGACACGGACGAGGTCTTGAAGGATCTGCCTCCCGCCGTGCGAGTGACCGCGAAGGGCAATTCGTTCGCAGCCGTGTTTCATGATGGAACGATTCGTGCATGGGAACGCAACGGCCTTGAATGGACCCTCCCGCCGGATCTGATGCACGTCGTCGAGATCGACATGTCCACGTCGGAGCGCCTGCTCGTCCTGCTCGCCGATGGATCGCTCCGCTGCGTGTCGAGGTACTCGACCGGCGGAGCCACCTGCGAGATCCCGCCGGCGCTTCCATCCGTGGCGAAGATCGCTGCAGGAACCGACTTCGGGGTGGCGATCGCGGGCGACCCGCAGCCGCTGCTGCCGGGCGATCTCAACGGCGACGGCTGGGTCGATGGAGCGGACCTCTCGATGCTTCTGGCACGATGGGGTCGCTGCCCAGAGGTCGGCCCGTGCGTGGGCGACCTGGATCGGAACGGCCAGGTCGATGGCGCCGATCTCGCCGCGTTGCTTTCGGATTGGCTCGGCTGATCGCCCCC
>JBMTTG010000386.1:0-2463 GCA_049449095.1 Phycisphaerales bacterium
GCCCGCGGTACCGCGGATCGTTCAGGCCTCGCGCGAGGAGCTCCTGCAGGGCCCGCTGCACGAGCGATCCCACCTGCAGCGGGCGCGACGGCCCGCCGCCGCGAGCGGCGGGCAAGGCGTACGACGCGGGGCGATCCGCCCCGTCCCGAGGTCCGGAGCCTTCCATCGCCGCGTCAGCCCGTTCGGGCCACCTCCACGCTCTTGTAGCACTCGAGCACGTCGCCCGCGCGGATGTCGTCGTAGCCGACGATCTTCATGCCGCACTCCTGGCCGGCGCGGACCTCCTTGGCGTCGTCCTTGAAGCGCTTGAGCTGCTCGAGCCGGCGGTCCTTCTCGACGACGATGCCGTCGCGGGTGACGCGGATCTGTGCGTTCCGCTCGATGACGCCGTCGGTGACGTAGCAGCCGGCGACCATGCCGACCTTCGAGATCTTGAAGACCGCGCGGACCTCCGCGTGGCCGAGGACCTCGAGCTTGATCTCCGGGGCGAGCAGGCCTTGCGCAGCCTTCGAGACGTCGTCGGTGAGCTGGTAGATGACTTCGTAGAGGCGGATGTCGATGCCCTTGGCCTCCGCGAGCTGACGCGCCCGCGAGGAGCTCGTCACGTTGAAGCCGAGGATGATCGCGCCGGTGGCCTCGGCGAGCGCGACGTCGCTCTCGTTGATGCCGCCCACCGCGATGTGCTTGACCGAGACCGAGACCTCCTCGCTTCCGAGCTTGGCGAGCACCACCCGCAGCGTCTCGACCGAGCCCTGCACGTCCGCCTTGACGACGAGCGGCAGTTCGGTGCGCTGCGCCTCCTGCATCTTCTGGAAGATGTTGTCGAGGGTGACCCGCGGCACCGCGAGTTCCCGCTCGCGATCGAGGCGACGCCGCTCCTCGGCGGCGTCCTCGGCATCGCGGAGGCTGTCGACGCAGTAGAGGCGGTCGCCCGCGTCGGGCAGCTGATCGATGCCGCTGATCGCCACGGGCGTCGAGGGACCCGCTTCCGCGATGCGCCGCCCGTGGGCGTCGACGAGATCGCGCACGCGGCCGAAGCCGCGGCCGACCACCACGAAGTCGCCCTTCTTGAGCGTGCCTTCCTGGACGAGCAGCCGCGCGACGGGCCCGCGGCCCTCCTCCATCTGCGCCTCGAGCACCGTGCCGACGGCGCGGCCGCCGGCGTCGGCCTTCAGGTCCCGGAGCTCGGCCTGGTAGTCGAGCATGTCGAGCAGGTCCTGGATGCCCTCGCCCTTCACGGCGCTGGTGCGGATGACTTCCGTCTCCCCGCCCCACTCGACCGGATTGAGGCCTTGTTCGGCGAGCTGGCCGAGGATCCGCTGGATGTTGCCGTCGGTCGCCTCGGGCTTGTCGATCTTGTTGAGCGCGACCACGATCGGAACGCCTGCGGCCTTCGCGTGGTTGATGCTCTCGACGGTCTGCGGCATGACGCCGTCGTCGGCCGCCACCACGAGCACCGCGACGTCGGTGACCTTCGCGCCGCGGGCCCGCATGGCGGTGAACGCCTCGTGGCCCGGGGTGTCGATGAAGGTGACCATGCGGTCGCGGTTGCCGGCCTTGACCGGCACCTGGAACGCGCTCGTCGCCTGCGTGATGCCGCCGGCCTCGCCCGACGCGACGTTGGTGTTGCGGATGCGGTCGAGCAACGACGTCTTGCCGTGGTCGACGTGGCCGAGGATCGTGACCACGGGCGCCCGCGACTGCACGTCGACGAGTTCGCGATCGGCGAAGCGCTGCTCGATCACCTCGGCGGCCGAGCGGCTCGCGTTCACCTGCAGCTCGATGCCGAAGTCGATCATGACCTCGGTGGCCTGATCCGGATCGAGCGAGGTGTTGACGGTGATGGGCACGCCCATCAGGAAGAACTTCTTGAGGATGTCGGCCTGCTTGACGCCGGTGGCCTCCGAAAGCTCGCGCACCGTGATCGGCTCGTTCACGACGACGACGCCGCCGATCTCGCGGGCGGTCTGCGCCCGTCCGCCGCCTCCGGAGGGCTGATCGGTGCGGGTCCGCGCATCGCGTCGGTGCTTGCGGAAGAATCCGCCCGCACCCTGGAGCCGCCGCTCGCGCTCCGCGAGGTCCTGCTCGCGCCACGGCTCGAAGCGACCGGCCTCATCCTCTCCCGCCCGCCCCGAGCGACCGGTGGCCTCGCGGCGCCGCGGCGTGCGAGCCTTGCCGGACTTGTCGCGGTCGCCCTCGCCGGTGCGGACGCCGCGCCCAACGGAAGGGCCGCCGGGGCCGCCGGGGCCGGCGCCCGGCCCCGCCCCGCCGCCACCCAAGGGAGTCCTCCGCGGGCGAGGCGCCGGCAACGACTCGGGCTCCTCGATTCGAATCACCCGGGGGCCGCTGAGTTCGACCCGCTTCGGCTGCACCTGCGGACCGACCGGGCCGACGATCTTGGGCCGCTTGGGCACGTTCATCGTCGGCGGCGTGACCGGCTCCCCAGGTGCCTCCTCCGCGGCG
>JBMTTG010000387.1:0-2449 GCA_049449095.1 Phycisphaerales bacterium
CGGGCGACCACATCAACGTCTTCCACGTGAACCACGGCGGCAAGGTGATCGCCTTCCATCGCTGGAACCAGGGCGGCCCCGGCGACGACACGGTGGTCGTCCTCAACTTCAGCGCGAACGCCTACTCGAACTACCGCATCGGCATGCCGCACTCGGGCATGTGGCGGCTCCGCTTCAACGGCGACGCCTCGCAGTACGACCCCGAGTTCACCAACGCCGCCGTCTTCGACGGGCAGGCGTTTGCACCGCCCTACGACGGCTTCCCGGTCAGCATGGCGTTCGACCTCGGGCCCTACTCGGCGCTCGTGTTCAGCCGACCCAAGTTCGGTTCGCCGGACATCAATCGCGACGGCTTCGTGAACGGCGCCGACCTCGCCGCGATCCTCTCGAACTGGGGCGGCAACGACTGGGCGAGCGACCTGAACGACGACGGGATCGTCAACGGCACCGACCTCGGCGTCATGCTCGGCTCGTGGGGCAGTTCGGGCGGCAAGGGCGGCTGAGGCCGTCGCGAGACGCCCCGCGCGTCGATTCAGCGGTTCAGCCCAACCAACGCCTCGATCACCTTCGACGCCTCCTGCTCGGGCGACGAATCGCTGCGCCACACGATCCGGTGCGCCGCGGGCACTTCATCCGGCCGCTCGAAGCGCCGCTCCGCCGCCTCGTAGACCGACCAGTCCGCATCGGAGGGCTCGCGGCGATCGGCCGCCCGCTGGGCGAGCCGCCGCCTGACCTCGTCGCGATCGCACGTCGACTCCGCGACGAGCCATGGACTTCCCTGCTCCTCGGCAAGTCCGATGAACATCGCTCGCTGCGAGGCCTTGGAGAACGCCGCGTCGACCATCACGTGCCGCCCCCGCCGAAGCGCCGCTGCGGCAAGGCTCCGCAAGGCCCGATAGGTCCGCTCGGTCCACGCGGCCGAGTACAGGCTCCCGCCGTCACGATCGATCCCCCGCCGATCGTCGATCGCCACGCCCGCAAGCCGCTTGCGGATCACATCGCTGCGAAGCACCACCGCTCGAAGCGGCGCCGCGATCGCCCGCGCGAGCGTGCTCTTGCCGGTCCCTTGCAGGCCGCAGGTCAGGACGAGCGACGGCGGAAGCAGGTAGCCGGCCGCGAGGTCGGCGTAGCGCCGCGCCGACGCGAGGCTCGCCGCACGCGACGCCTCAGGCACGTTCGCGTCGCGACTGCGAAGTGCCTCGACCAATGTCCGCACCACGGCGTAGTGGAATCGAGAAAGCGGCCCCAACTCGATCACTGCCCGATCGCCCGCCGCCCGCGCGTAGGCGCGGGTCCACGCGGCGGCGAGGGCCGCGAACCCGCGACGATCGAGATCCATCGCGAGATAGGCCGCCTCGCAGGCGACATCGCGGCAACGCATGCGGCGATCGAACTCGATCGCATCGAAGGCGAGCAGGCGACCGTCGACCTCGCAGAGGTTGCCCGCATGGAGGTCGCCGTGGCCTTCCCGCACCCGTCCCGCCCCGACTCGCTGCGCAAGCAGGTCCCGGCGCAAGGCGAGCCGCGCGAAGCCCTGCTGCTTCAGCCACTCGAACCGTCGAGAGGAGATCACGCCGCCTTCCCCCTCGCCCGTCAAGGGCGCGAGCCGCGCGAAGTTCTCCTCGAACTGCCGTCGCATGCCGTCGGGTCCGCCGTGCTCGTCGATGCCCGGACCGGTGCCGCTGGCGGCGTGGAAGGCGGCGAGATCGACGGCGAAGCTCGACAGCATCGCCCGAATGCGAGTTCGCTCTCCCAGACTCGACTCATCCGATTCGAGCTTGAGTTGGTGGTCGAGAAGGCGGTGCTCCGGCAGCCGGCGCATGCGAACGGCGACCTCGACCACCTCGCGATCGCCCGGATCGGAAGTCATGCGAAGCGATCCGTCCGGATCGCGCACCACGGCGTCCACGCCGAGGTAGAGCTCCGGAGCCGTGCGGCGATTGACCCGCCGTTCCTCTTCGCAGAAGTGCCGCCGCTTCGCGAGCGTCGAGAAGTCGAGAAAGCCCAGATCGACCGGCTTCTTCACCTTCCACGCATACGAACCCGCGAGGAACACCACGGAGATGTGGGTCTGCCGCGTCTCGATCGGCGCCAAGTCTGCGAGTTCACCAGCCCCGCACTCGCGGTACGCGTCCGCCTTGGTCAGCGCCTTGATCAGTTCCGCAAGCGACACGCGGCGAGTCTAGCGGCCGTGTGCAGCGCTTCGACCTCTCCGCCACGCACCCGCGTGCGGGCGTGATCGCGACTCACGGCGCCCGCGCGAGTCGTACTCCGATCCGGTCGTCGGCGATCTTGGGCGCGGTCTTGACCCAGCCGGAAGCACCATCGCAGTTCGGATCGTCGCAGTCGACCAACCCGTCGCCGTCACCGTCGAGACCGTTGTCGCAGAGTGCTCAGCCCGAGACGCTCCTCGCCACTCGAAGCCCCAGATGCCGATTGGTATGCGTCG
>JBMTTG010000388.1:0-2434 GCA_049449095.1 Phycisphaerales bacterium
CGTCCCTCGTGCTGTCGATTCCAAGTGCTCGCCGGTCCCCGGCCATCTGCTCCGCGCGATGGAGGGCGTGCGCCTGCTCGTCCTCGACGTCGATGGCGTCCTCACCGACGGCGGCCTTTGGATCGACGGCTCTGGCCGCGAGTCCAAGCGATTCGACGTGCGGGATGGGCTCGGCATCCGACTGTGGCTCGCGTCGGGGGGGCTGCTCGCGGCGGTCAGCGGCCGCGGCGGCGCCTCGACGCGCCTGCGGCTGGGTGAACTCGGCGTCGAGTGCGTGCTGGGCGGCGTCAAGGACAAGGTGGCGGCGGTCGAGAGACTGCTGGCCGCGCACGCGCTCGAGTGGCCCGCGGTCGCGATGATCGGCGACGACCTTCCCGATCTGCCGGTGCTTCGCCGCTGCGGGCTTCCGATCGCGGTGGCCGATGCGTGCGACGAGGTTCGGTCCGCCGCGGCCCTCGTGACGGCGCGACCCGGCGGGGGCGGCGCCGTGCGGGAGGCGATCGAAGGTCTCCTGCGCGCGCAGGGGCGATGGGACGAGATGGTCCGCACGATCTCCGAACGAGGCGCCGGATGAGCGAACCGAACGAGCGCGATGCGGAATCGGGCGTCTCGGCGCCGGCTCGCCGACGCCGCTGGCGGGCGATCGTCGCGATTGCGGGTGCGGTGCTGGTCGCGATCGCGGCGATCATCGTGGCGTGGGGACTCGATCGAGACGCGGAACCGCCACCGAGCCGGCTCGCGGGAATCGACGTCGACGACCTGGTTCGGCCGGCGCCGCTGTCCGACGCGGAGCGCGAAGTGCGCGGCGGAGGCCCTGCGGACCTCGCGAGTCCCGGGGCGGTCGAACTGGCGGAGGGCGGCTGGATCGAGGTGGCCGACGAGACCGGTCGGCTTCGGCAGCGCTACGCGGCGAAGCGCATGGATCCGTTGCCCGATCGATGGATGAGCCTCGACGCGCCGCGTGCGGTGTTCTACGGCACCGACGGTCGCGTGACGCGGGTCTCGGGCGCCGAAGGCACGGCGAGGATTCCCGATCGCGCGATCGAGTCGGGGACGCTCCGCGGCGACGTGCGCATCGAGGTGTTCCGTGAGGTCGAGGGCCGAGCGGTGTCGGTCGAGTCGGACGAGCCGTGGCTCGTGGTGCTGGCGGACGAGGTCGAGTTCGACGACGCGGAAGGGCGCCTCCGGTCCGATCGCGCGGTGCGGATCGAGTCCGAGGAGTTGACCTTCTCCGGCGAAGGCATGCTGCTCTTTCTCGACGAGTCGGGGCGGGACATCGAGCGCCTCGTCGTCGAGCGCGCGACCTCGCCGCTTCGGCTCGTCGACCTGAAGCGACCCGAGCCCGAGCCTGCCGCGCCTTCGACGGTGCCCCCGCCTTCGGCCGGCGATGCGGACGCCCCGAGCGCTGGCGCCGGATCCGGAGCCTCGAGCGCGCCGGTCGCGCGCGCGGCGGCGTCGGCGCCGGAGCAGGGGCCGCGGCTCTTCCGTCTTGCGCTCGATGGCGGCGTGGTCGTCACGCGGATCGAAGGCGATTCGAGAAGCACGATCACCGGCGATCGACTCGGAGCGATCTTCTCGATGCGATCCGGAGGCCTTGGAGCCATCGCCTCGGGCGGAGGAGCCTCGGATCGCGGCGTCGACAGCCGGCATCGCGATTCCATGCCGGCGGCACTTCCGCCGCGCGACTGGCTTGCCGCCTCGGCCATCGCGCAGTCGGGCGAGGCCTCGGAAGGGACAGGGGAACGGGTCGAGATCGAGATCGAGTTCGGCGGCTCGCTGCTGATCGAGCCGCTTCCGACGGGCGTGCCGCGTCCCGAGAACGAGCGCGAGGTGTGGGTGCGGGTCGAGGGGACGCCGGTGGTGGTCGAGGATCCGATCCGCGAGGCGGTCATCCGCTGCGAGATCCTCGAGGCCCGCACCGGTCTCGCCACGGGCGATCGTCTCGATCTGCTGACGCCCGACGGCCTCACGACGATCGAGAGTCCGTCGCTGCGGGTCGGTTCGCCCGCGATCCGCGTGGATGGACGCTCGGTGGATCTCGCGGGACCGGGTTGGCTCGAGGTCGGCGAGACGCAGACCCCGGAGCCCGGCATCGCGGCGCCGAAGGATGATCCGGATCCGTCGCGGGTCCGAATCGAGTGGGCGAAGCGGCTCGACCTGGCGCTCGGTCCCGACGAGCGATCGCTCGAGCGAGCCGACTTCGATGGCGGCGACCGACTCGACGGCGTGGTCGTCGAGTCGGAATCGCTTCGCCTGACCGCGCCCGCCCTCGAGGCGGCGTTCTTCGCACGAACGCCGGAGGCCGATCGCGATCGGCTGCGTCGGGTCGAGGCACGCGGCGGTGTGGTGGCGATCCGTCGCGGAAGCGTCGGTCGCCTCGCCGCCTCGCGGCTCGTCGTCGAGTTGCGCGACGATCCGGAGCAGGCGATCGTCG
>JBMTTG010000389.1:0-2418 GCA_049449095.1 Phycisphaerales bacterium
GAAATCCATCGACGCGGTAGTTCCGAAGCCAGTGCTCCATCGAATCGAGGATGTACTCGCGGACCATCGCCCGCTCGTCGGCGACGCTGTTGCCGCAGCCGGCGTCGTTGGTCAGGGTGCCGTCGCTCGTGGTGCGGAACCAGAATCCCGGCACGGTGCGCTCGAAGGGCGAGTGCATGCCGCTCGAACTGGTGTGGTTGTAGACGACATCGAGGATCACCCGGATGCCGGCCTCGTGCAGCCCCTGCACCGCGGTGCGGAGTTCCTCGATGGCCGCGAAGGAGTCCCGCGGGTCGCTCGCGAAGTTCGCCTCGGGCACGTTGAAGAACGCGGTCCAGTAGCCCCAGTTGTACTCGTCGATCGCGGCGGAGAAGTCGTGGACCGGCATCAGATGCACCGCGGTGATGCCGAGGTCGACCAGATGATCGAGCCCGGACGAGACGCCGTCGCGATCGCCGGTGGCGGTCTCGCCGTCGCTGCCCTCGACGAGTCCGAGGTAGGTCCCGCGACGTTCCGGCGGACAGTCCTCATCGGCGATCGAGAAGTCCCGCACGTGGATCTCGTAGATCACCTCGTCGGTCGGCTGCGCGATCGTGGGCGTGGGAACGCCACCCCATCCATCCGGTGCGAGCCGCGCCAGATCGGCCACGATCGACCACTGCTCATCGGGCTGCGAAGCGAAGGCGTGGATGTCGGGCGTCTCGTCGAGTCGGCCGTAGTGCTCGAAGCGATAGCGATAGCGAGCCCCGTGCAGATCGCCGGGGATCTCGGCCGACCACGTTCCACCCTCGCCCCGCGCGAGCGGGATCTCCGAAGCGTCGCCGTCCGCCCGTCGAAGCAGCAGCGTCACCGACTCCGCCACCGGCGACCACGTCGCGAAGCGCGTCGACTCGGGCGTGCAGATCGCGCCGAACGCCTCGTCGAGCGCGAAGAAGTCCGGATCGTCGAGCACCTCGCGGGCGATCACCGGCACCTCGGCGAGGCCCGGGACCTCGATTCGAACGCGTCCGACGTCGGCAGCCGCCACCGGACCGCTCAGGACCACCTCGACGAGCGGCCACTCGGTGTCGCCGCGTTCGATCGTCTCGACCGACGCGATCGGCAGCGTCGCGACACCGTCGGGACCGTGCCTTCGTGCCACGATGCCCTCGCGCGCGGCCACCTCAAGCGGCGCGGTCGTCGCCAGCACGATTCGATCCCGGGTGTCGAGAAACGCCGATCGGACCCGCAGCGAGCGGTCGATCGAGCCCGGATCGCGATGCACCGCCGGGTCGCCGGCCAGCAGCCAGACTTCGGTGTCGCCAACCGACGCGAGATCGACGAAGCGATCGAAGTCGATGTCCTTCCGCTCCCACTCGCCCCGTCGCACGATGAAGCCCGCACGCGCGATGTCCTCATCGAAGTCGATCCGCGCGACCGCTCCGAACTCGTCGACGTCGGTGAAGCGATGGGCCCGCCCCTGCCCGCCCTCGGGCCAGACCCACAGATTCCAGCCCTCGTAGCGGCCATCCGGCCGGTGATACCGCACCACGAGGTCGGCGGAGGCGAAGGCGCCCCACCAGAGCGGCAGCAAGGCGAGCGCAAGGAGCATGAGGCGACAGCGCAGCATGACCTCCCTTCTCCGATGCCGAGCGAACGTTGGATTCAGGAACCGGGCTCGTGAAGGCATCGCGGGTCAGGCCTCGGGAGCGCTCGACGCCGGGGCGGACGGGTCATCGCATCGTGCGACGTACGGACGCCTGGGGGCGACCGATGCGGCGTCGATTTCGACCGGCGAGAGTCCCGACCTCAATCGAGCGCCGCGTCGTCGCACTCGAGGTAGGTGTAGCCCGAGAGCCCCCGCTCGTACTCCCGCAGCAGCGCCTGGCTCTCGCCCACGCTCATCGCCTTGGTCCGCACGGCCTTCTCGCACTCGCGGCGGATGTCCGCGAGCAGCCGCGAGCCGTCGTAGTGGACGTACTGCAGCACCTCGCGGACGGTGTCGCCCTCGACGATCTCGTCGATCCACCACTGCCCGTTCTCGTCGAGCTTGACGTGGACGACGTGGGTGTCGCCGAAGAGGTTGTGCAGGTCGCCGAGCGTCTCCTGGTACGCGCCCACGAGGAACGCGCCCACGAGGTACTGCTCGCCATCCCGGAGGTCGTGCAGCGGCAGGGCCTTCTTGATGTCGTGGTGGTCGACGAACCGGTCGATCTTGCCGTCGGAGTCGCAGGTGAGGTCGGCGAGCGTCGCATGCCGCATCGGCTGCTCGCCGAGGCGATGGATCGGCATGATCGGGAAGAGCTGGCGGATCGCCCAGATGTCCGGCAGCGACTGGAAGATCGAGAGGTTGCAGAAGTAGGTGTCGGTCAGGGTCGCCAGCAGGTCCTGCAGTTCCTCCGGCGCGTCGTCCATGTGACGCACCTTCTCGCGGATCTT
>JBMTTG010000390.1:0-2418 GCA_049449095.1 Phycisphaerales bacterium
GCTCTCGGCGGACGAGGGCAAGGAGCCGCACTTCGACATCTGGGTGCGGGTGGTCGGCGATGCGATCGTGACCGGCTCGATCACCGAGGGCGATCCCGGCGAGCCGATCTCGGAGCGTGAGCGCATCTTCGGCGCCGAGCTCGGCGAGGATCCGGTGTTCCCGTTCTCGGCGGTCGAGCCGGGCTTCCAGATTCTCGCGGGCAAGCAGACCGCGGGGGCGACCTTCGCGTTCGACTTCACCGGTCCGGTGCTGCGGTGGGACGGTGCGGGCTTCTTCGCCGCAGGCGATGCGATGCAGCTGGGCTTCGGGCCCGCGGAGGCGACGTCGGGCACCACCGCGGCGCCGGGCTTCGCGTTCGCGACCGAGCCGGACGGCAGCCTGCACGACCACTTCGACTACACCCTGATCGGCCCCGGCGGCGTCGATCCAACCGAAGGGATCTACGTGCTGCAGCTCGCCTTCCGCGGCGAGAGTCCCGCTCGCGCGGCGAGCGAGCCGTGCTACGTCGTCTTCAACCTCGGGCTCTCCGAGGAGGATCACGAACTTGCGGAACGCCAGGCCCGCTGGCTGCTCGCATGCGATCTCGACATCGCGGGCGGGGGCACGGTGGGCGGCGACGATCTCGCGGCGCTGCTCGCGATGTGGGGCACCGACGATCCCGCGGGCGATCTCGACGAGTCCGGCGCCGTCGACGGCACGGATCTCGCCATCCTGCTCGGGGCGTGGGGCTACGCGTGCCCGTGAAGCCGTGACCCTTCGTCCGCGGTCCGGACTCAGGTCCAGATCGCGACGAGCGTCATGATCAGAAGGCCGGCGCCGGTGGCGATGAATCGCCGACGCCGGCCGCTTCGCGCCGGGATGAACTCCTCGCGAATGATGTCGAGGGCGCCGATGTAGATGAACGTTCCGGCGGCGATCGCGTCGAACCAGATCTCGAACGCGGCCTCGGCGGAGCTCGTCGCGAGGCGGACGAGCGCCAGGCCGAGCAGCACGCCGATCGGGGTCATCACCGCGAAGCCCGCCAGCAGCGGCGTCGCACGGGCGCGGGGGATCTCGGCGCGATGCATGCTGACGCCGAGGGCGAACGCCGCGGAGCCCTTGTGGGCGAGGATCGCGACCAGCACGATCGCGAAGCCGCTCGCGGTCGCCTGCGTGCCGAGCGCAAGGCCGGCGATCAGCGAGTGGATCGAGAGGGTGAGCAGCAGGAGGTAGGGGAAGACTCCGCCCGCCGCCGCGGCCACCAGCGCTGCGGCCTCGGGATCGCCGCCCGAGGCGTCGCGGGGCAGCCGTGGGATCACCCGCTCGATCGCCAGGATCGAGACGAAGCTCGCGGCCGCGATCGCGAATGGCCACGGGAAGTCGACGTCCGGGTAGGCCTCGGCAAAGCCGGAAGCGGCATCGCCGAGCAGATGCACGAACCCCGCCGCGAGGATCACGCCTCCGGCGAAGCAGTTGCCGAGACTCAGCCAGTCGAAGCCCGAGCCATCGGCCGCGCGCGGACGTCGATGCAGCCACCACGGCACCAGCCCCCCCAGCAGTCCCATCGCGAAGATGAGCACCGTCGAGCCCAGTCGAAGGGGAAGATCGTCCACGCGAGGCTCCGGGGAATCGAGAGGGGCTGAGGCGCCGTTGAGAGGCCTCGTTCGCCTCGTGGCCACCCAGCGATGCTCCGGCGATCGGCCTGAACCGGACGAAGTCTTGCGAGTTCCGCCGTGAATCGGTCGCGCGGGAGCCGACGGTCAACGGCCCCGAGGTGTTCGCAGGTTCCGCGCTCCCGTAGGATCGAACGCGGCGGCGAGATCGTTCTCGCGGCGAACGTCACCTCGCACCCTCCGCGGTGCTGCGAGCGATCCCATGAAGCAATGCCTGCACGATCTGATCGATGGCTCGATTCGCGCTCGCCATGTCTTCCCGACCGCGGGACTCGTGGCGATCCTCGCGTGTTCGATCACGGGATGCCAGGGCGGTGGTGGCGGCGGCGGCGAGACGCTCAACGAGCCCGGGGGCGGCTACGGCGTCACGAGCAACGTCGGCACGTACGAGGAGGACTACCTCCAGGACGAGTCGCCGAACCAGGATCCGTTCGCGGACAACCCCAATCCGATTCCGGACTGAGTCGGCGCCCCGTCGGTCGATCGCCCTGCGCCGGCGCACGTCGTCGAGGGCCTCGGACTCCACGCCGCTCGAAGTCGCGGGCGCTCCGCGTGTCTGGACCAGGCGACGCGCGGCGAGTGAGGCTGGCGACTTCAGGCCCCGCGGCGGACGAACCCGAACGCCACGAGTCCCGCGACCGCAAGCCCCACCACCGCGAACGCCCGCCAGAAGATCGCATCCACGAGGACGAGCCCCGAGTTTCTCGCATCCTCGATCGCCCGGTCGGCGATGTCCTCCTGCAGGCACAGCCCTCGCAACGCAGA
>JBMTTG010000391.1:0-2394 GCA_049449095.1 Phycisphaerales bacterium
GTGCAGCGCTTCGCCCTCCGGGTCCATTCCGTCCATCAAGTCCATTCCGTCCATGTGACCGCCCGCCGAGCGAAGCGAGCGCCCACCCCGTGACGTGACCCGCGACCGCAGCACGATCGCCAATCCGCCATCCGGTACCTTCCCTCCGCGATGAGCGACCGCTATCACGCCGCAGCCTGCCAGACCGCTTTCGACAGCCCCAAGCACCGCGACGAGATCCCGTCGCGGATCGATCGCATGCTCGCGATCGCCGAGCAGACGATCGTCGGCTACGAACCGTTCTTCGACGTCCGACTGCTTGCCTTCCCCGAGTTCGCCCACGCCGTGCCCACCATCGACTCGGTGCAGGGGCTTCGGGAGACCCTCGCGGTCGAACTGCCCAGCGAACACACCGATCGATACGTCGCGTTCTGCAAGCGCTACGGCTGCTTCATCCAGACCGGCACGTTCCTCGAGCGGATCCCCGAGCGCGCCGACGTGGTCTTCAACACCACGCTCCTGATCGGCCCGGAGGGCATCCTCGCCACCTACCGCAAGGTGAATCCCTGGATCCCGTGGGAACTGCACGCGAGTCCGCACGACCTCGGGGTCAGCGGCGACGAGGCGTTCCCGGTGGCCGACACCGAGATCGGCCGAATCGGCTGCGCGATCTGCTACGACTGGCTCTTCCCCGAGACGATCCGGGCGCTCGCCTTCCGCGGCGCCGAGGTGCTCGTGCGGGTCTCCGCCTACATGGATCCGTGGGGCGCGACGCCGCCGATGGATTGGTGGACGCTCTTCAACCGCGCTCGCGCCGCGGAGAACACCGCCTACGTGCTCGCCGCGAACCAAGGCGCGCACTTCCACCAGTACCCGCCCTTCTCCTGGCCCGGCGGAAGCATGGTCGTCGACTTCGACGGGCGGGTGCGCGCGCAAGCGGATCCGGGGCCCGGCGAGAAGGGCGGCGGCGCGCCGAGCGATCTCGCGGCGCTCCGGGAAGCGCGGACGATGCGACGCGGGCACGACATGGTCGCGCATCTGCGTCGCGAGATCCATGGGCTCGAGCCGGGGCCGGGCCTCGCACCGGCCGCGAGGCATCCGATCGAACGTCCGGAGATCGAGGCCCGCATCGCCGCCGCGAAACGGCAGGTTCGTGGAGACGGCGCATGAGGCTCCGGTACGGCGTGCTGGGCCTCGCGATCGCCGCAGCATCGCTCGCAGCCTGCGGCGGCGACGAGGCGCCGAGCGAGGTCGTGGTCGTCGAAGAGATCCCCTACCCCGAGTACCGCTCGGCGATGAACCTCGCGGCGGGACTCATGAACCGCTTCGAGTTCAAGGACGCCGAAGAGGCCTATCTCCAGATCGCGTCCTCGTGGGGCGCCTCGCGCGACGCCCGTCGCAACCACGCGATCGCGATCCTCAACCAGAGCGAGCCCGGCGCGCAGGAACGGGCGATCGAACTGCTCGACGCGATGATGGAGGAGTGGTTCGAGAAGGGCGGCCGCCAAGGGCCGCGCGACCTCTCGGCGCAGTACGCGAAGGCCCTGGGTCTGCTCTATCTCGGCGAGAGCACCAAGGCGCGCGATCTCTTCATCGAGTGCGCCAACCGCGCCCCGACCGACGCCTACGCGGCCTTCTTCGCCGGGCAGTGCCTCGAACTGGACGGCCGCTTCGAGGACGCTCTCGGCTGGTACGAACGATCGATCGAACTCGACGAGCACCTGCGAAGCCCGCTGCTCGGCGCCCAGCGATGCCTCGCGAGGCTCGGACGCGATTCGGAGGGCGAGCCGCTGCTCGAACGGTTCCTCGCACTCGCCGACAATCCACGGGGCAAGCTCGCGGAGTTCAAGTACACCCGCATGGGACCGCTCGGCGAGGTTCGTGCGGCACGCGACCTCGATCTCGCCGCCACACCGCCCAGCGGCCCGCTCTTTGCCGATCCGTCGCCGATGCCGATCGCCGGTCTCTCGCCCGACGCCTCGACGAACGTGCGCCCGGCGGCGGATCTCAATCGCGACGGCGTGCTCGACTTCGTGGTGCTCTCGACGCGAGGGGGCGAGCGTCCCGTCGAGTCCCTGGCGATCTCAAGCACGTCCGACGATGGCTCGACCGCGTGGACGATGGCGCCCTTCGCAGCCGGGCCATCGCTCGACGAACTTGATCGAGGCTTCGGCCTCGCGCTGGCCACGCTCTTCTGGGCCGACTTCGACAACGACGGCCGCACCGATGTCGCGGTGAGTCCCACCGACGGAACGCCCCCGTTCTGGTGGCGGCAGCACGAGGGGCTTCGTTGGTCGCGCGAGTCGTTCGACTCGGCCCGGCCCAACTCCTCCCCGGCGGAGCGAAGCGACGCGGGGGAGCGTGCGATGAACGGCGCTTCGCCCGTCCGCGGCGACGGACGCAACTCCTCCCCGG
>JBMTTG010000392.1:0-2385 GCA_049449095.1 Phycisphaerales bacterium
GTACTCCTGCGGCGACCTGCGACTCGAAGGCTTCGCCGCGTTCGATGCCTCGAAGCCGGGTCGCCGGCCCGTCGTCGTCATCTGCCATGCTTGGGGCGGGCAGGACGACTTCGTCCGCGAGAAGGCCCGCAAGGTCGCGGCGATGGGCTACCTCGGCTTTGCGGCGGACGTGTATGGCCTCGACGCCTCGGGCACGCCGCGGCGCGGCAGCACGCCGGAGGAGTGCGGCGCGCTCATGACGCCGCTCGTCGAGGATCGCGGCGAACTGCGCGAGCGGCTCGTTGCGTCGGTCGAGGCCGCGCGAGCGCTGCCAGAGGCTGATTCAGGAAAGGTCGTCGCGATGGGCTACTGCTTTGGCGGGCTGTGCGCGCTCGACATCGCCCGCGCGAATGCCGCGGGCGTCATCGGTGCGGTGAGCTTCCACGGCCTCTTCATGCCGCCTGGGCTCGGCGAGCAGGCCGCGATCCGGGCGAAGGTGCTCGCCTGCCACGGTTGGGACGATCCGATGGCGACGCCCGACTCGGTGCTTGGCTTCGCGAAGGAGATGACCGACGCGAAGGCCGATTGGCAACTGCACGCCTACGGCCACGCCAAGCACGCCTTCACGAATCCGCAGGCCGCCGACCACGAGCGCGGGATCGTCTACGAGCCCAAGGCGGACGCCCGATCGTGGGAGGCGCTCGGCGACTTCCTGCGGGAGTGCTTCCGGTAGCCTGCAGCCTCACTTCCCGCGGCCGCCGCAAGCGCCCTTCGCCGGGGCTGCTGGAACCCACGAGGCTTGCATGGGCGACGGTGTCTCTCGAGCGGATGGCCCCCGGCGAAACGATTCGGCACGACGGCGCGCACGGGTTCGGCGCGGTGGCCGGCCGTCACCGCAGCGACCGTCCGACCTGGGTCGTCTAGCCTCCTTCCTGCTCTTCGCCGCCGGCGCCGCCGGCCTGCTGTGGCTGTGCCTCGAAGGTTGGCGCTCCGACGCCATCGCCGCCGCGGGCGTCTGGGTTTGCCTGGGGTTCGCGGCCGTGGTGCTGGCGTTCCGGATCGTCGCGTGGCTTGGGGGGCCGGCCTACGACTGGGATTCGGGCGAATCGCTCGGCGATCTCATGACCACCTCGCGGTGGCTCTCGCTGCAGTTCTCGTGGCTCCGCACATCAATCACGGTACGCCTCGGCGAACGCGAGCGCACGACGACTCTGCTCGGCACCACCCCGATCGAGACGTCCTTGACCTGGCTTGGGATCGCCGCATGCCTTGCCGCCTGGGTGCTGGCGGGTCGCCTCGGCTGGGTGTGGGTCCCAACGTCGCTCCCGAACCACAACGAGGCTCGCCGCCGCCTGCGGGAGTGGATCTTCGGGTTCTGACGGCGCCGGCATCGCCCCTCCCGCGTCCGCTCCGTCGTCGCTCGCGGGGTTTGCCTGCGACCCCTCCTCCGTCGCGTCGCTACCCTCGCCGCATGCCACGACAACTCGTCAACTCCGGTTCCGACTTCGAACGCGAGGTCGGCTACTCCCGTGCCGTGGTGGTGGGCGACCGCGTGTTCGTCGCCGGCACCACCGGCTTCGACTACACGACCATGACCATCGCCGAGGGGATCGTCGAGCAGACCGAGCAGTGCCTGCGGAACATCGAGAGTGCGCTTGCGGAGGCGGACGCGACCCTTCGCGACGTGGTGCGGGTCCGCTACATGCTTCCCGACGCGGCGGACTTCCCCGCGACCTGGCCGGTCCTTCGCGGTGCGTTCGGCGAGATCCGCCCCGCGGCGACGATGTTCGAGGCCCGCCTCTCCGATCCCCGCATGAGGATCGAGATCGAGGTCGACGCGATCATCGGCAGCGGCGCCTGAAGCGTCGCGGAAGCGCAACGCCTGCGGCATCGACGCACGCGCGGGCGCGACCGGCGAGCGTGTTCCCGCCGCGCGTTCGCGCTACCGCCGCTTGCCCTTCTTGAACTTGCCCTTGCCCTGGGGCTTGAGCTTCGTCTTGCGCCCGCCGTATGTCCCGGGCTTGCGCAGGCCGCGCTCGTCGCGCCCGCCGCGCTTGCCTTGACGCAGGTCGCGAAGTGGGGCATCGCCGAGACGGGGCGCCTCGCTGCGCACCTCGACGATCGCGAGGTCCATGGTGCGCGAGGCCGGGTCGACCCTGAGGATCCGCGCGGTCACCGCGTCGTCGAGTCCGATCGAGGCGCCGCTTCGAGGGGCGATCAGGCGCACCGTCGCGGGGTGGTGGCTCCACTGCGAGCTGGCCCGCCCTCCCGGCAGGGCCTGCGGCTTCGCCATGCCCTCGACGAGGAAGCGGTCGAGGCTGAGGAAGACGCTGCCCGGGGCCGAGCCCGGCAAGGTCGTCGCGATGGGCTACTGCTTTGGCGGGCTGTGCGCGCTCGACATCGCCC
>JBMTTG010000393.1:0-2381 GCA_049449095.1 Phycisphaerales bacterium
GCGCAGCGAAGCGACGCGGGGGAGGTGGCGACGAGCGAAGCGAGTCGACGGAGGGGTCCTTCGGACTCGGAAGGTCTCCGGCTCCTCGCCGCCGCCGACTTCGACCACGACGGCGACATCGATCTCCTTGCGACCGGCGCCGAAGGAACCCGCTTCATCCTCAACCGCCGCGACGGCGATGCGGAGCGCGCCACGACGTGGATCCACCGTCCACTCGTCGCCTCGCGGCGCGATGCCACCTCCGCGGCGCTCGGCGACTTCGACGACGACGGCGATCTCGACCTCCTGCTGCTCGGTGAAGACGCGCCGGCCCAACTCTGGATCAACGATCTGCTGTGGTCCTGGCGTCGCGACGATCGCTTCGGCCCGCTCGAGGCCACCGAGCCGGTCGAAGCGGTGTGGTTCCGCGACGACGACTCGGGCACGCCGATGCTGGCGGCCCTGACGGGGAATGCCGACGCGCGCGAACTCGCCATCTGGTCGCTCGAGAGCGCTTCGCCCCGCCGGATCGAGATCGCCTCCGAAGCGACTGCGATTCCCGGTGCGTTTGGTCTGGCCGCCATCGACCTCGCGGGCAGCGGACGCACCAACCTCCTGCTCTCGCGACCGCTCGGCGACGGGTCGATCCGCCTCGAGGTGCGCGATGCCCGCGGCAACCTCATCGAGCCGGTCGGCCCCCTGCCTTCCATCGCCTCGCTGGCGGTGCCGGATGCGCGCGGGCCGGTGCTGCTGCTGGGGGAAGCCGACGGAGCGCCGCGTTGGCGCGATGCCGGTCCCGGCCGCATGGGCTTCGCGGCGATCTGGTTCAGCGGCCGCACCGATCCCTCGCAGCAGATGCGCACCAACGAGAGCGGCCTCGGCACCCGCGGCGACGCACGAACCGTCGGCGCCTGGCAGTCCCGCACCGCGTTGCCATGGAGAGGCGGCGCGGGCGGCCAGCCGCTCGAGCCAGTGCTCTTCGGCCTCGGCGGGGCGCCGCGCATCGAATGGCTCTCGGTCGACTGGCCCGACGGCGTCCTGCAGAGCGAACTCGATCTCGGCCCCGGGGTCCACCGCGTCGTCGAGACCCAGCGGCAGATCTCCTCCTGCCCGGTGATCTTCGCGTGGAACGGCACCCGCTTCGAGTTCGTCACCGACACGCTCGGCGTGGGCGGCATGGGTTATCTCGCCGCGATCGAGGAGAGGCCCGACGGCACGCTGATCCCGATCTACCCGACCCCGCGCCCGCTCGAGTCGGTGCTGCTCGGCAACGACGGCGTGATCGCACCGCGGAACGGCCGCTTCGAGATCCGCCTCGGCGAACCGATGGAGGAGGCGTGCTATCTCGATGCGGCGCGACTCGTCGCGTGGGACCTTCCCGCCGGCTGGTCGATGACCCTCGACGAGCGCATGGGCATCTCAGGGCCGGCGCCGACGGGACTTCCCCGCTTCTTCCGTCGAGCGATGACGCCATCGGCGGCGACGATGACGCACGGCGACCGCTCGCTTGACGCGACCGAGGAGCTTGCGAAGGCGGACTTCGTCGCGGCCGATCCCGGCGAGGCCGATCCTCGCTTCATCGGGCGCACGGCGGCGGCGTGGACGCTGACGTTCTCGTTCCCGCATGCGATCGCGTCGGGCGAAGGCGATCCGGCCCTCGTCGTCGACGGATGGGTCGAGTACCCGTACTCCTCGCCCTCCTTCGCGATGTGGCAGGCGGGCGCGACGCCGGAGCCTCCGACGCTCGAGGCCCTCGATCCCGCGACGAACGCGTGGATCACGCTCGTCGAACAGTACGGCTACCCCGCAGGCATGCCGCGGCAGGCGTCCTTCCCGATCGACCGTGCGACGCTTCCGGAAGGCTGCACGACGCTTCGGCTTCGATCGACGAGCGAGGTCTATCTCGATCGTGTGCAGATCGCGTGGTTCGAACCGTGCCCCGATGCGATGCGCCGCGAGATGCCGCTCGAGGAGGCGAGTGTCGCCGACACCGGCTTTGCCTACCGGCCGAACCTGCCGCAGCGCCGCCCCTACTACGACTACGACCGCCGCGTGCCGCTCTGGGACGTGCAGTTCCAGGCCGGCTTCTACACCGCGTTCGGTCCGTGCACGGAACTCCTCGAGGAGACCGACGATGCGGTCGCGATCTTCGGGGCGGGCGAGGAAGTGAGGCTCGAGTTCGCCGACCTCGCCCCGCCCCTGGCCTCGGCGTGGAGCCGCACGTGGGTGCTGGAGCTCGACGGCTGGTGCAAGGACATGGATCCCTACACGGGACTCGGCGCCACGCTCGAACCGCTGCCGTTGCGCGACGGCTTCGAGTCGACGCCTCGCCGCGAGGAGCTGCATCGCCGCTTCAACACCCGATTCGCCGCGGGGAGGTGAGGGCAAGAAGAGGAGAAGAG
>JBMTTG010000394.1:0-2379 GCA_049449095.1 Phycisphaerales bacterium
CGCCGTCTGAACCGTAAGCGACCGGCGCGACGAAACTTGCGTTGCTCGGACGAGGTCACGGAGGCCCCGACCGCTCCGACGCGACAACCTGAGCGGATCGAACAGTCCCGCCCGAGTCCTGCCGGATCCGCCGCCGTGGCGGAGATCCCGCTCTGGCCCCTCAACCGCGATCGAGCCGGCGCCTGCACCCACCCCGAGACTGCGGGTTCGATCGGTTCGGGCAGCGCTGCGCCACGCTCGCCCCCCGCGACACGCTCACTCCGCGCCCTGCTGCTCCGCCACCGCCCGCATCGCCTCCGCCTGCTCGAGGAGATGCGCGAGCAAGGCGTCCTCGTTGGTCGCGGTCTGTTCGCGGCGGGCAAGGCGCTCCCGCTGGACTTCGGCGCCGGTCTCGAAGCAGATCGCCGCCTCTACGGCAAGGCGCTGCGTTTCGGCCTCATCGCCTTGCGCACGCGCCTGCTCGACGAACATCGCCAGCGCATCGCCGCGGCGCAGATGCGCCTCGACGCGGCGGCGGCGAAGGAGGCCGATCTCGGGCTCGGCCTCGCTGATCGCAACGATCGCCGCCTCGTTCTCGGCCAGCAGCGCCTCCGCGTCGGCCCGTCCGATCAGGCCGAACTCGATCGCGAGGAAGGTCCGGAACATCTCGGAGATCAAGATCTCGGAGGCGGTGTTGGTCGTCGACGCGATCGCGTCCTGGCGACGCGACGCCTCGACCATGCCGTCGATCGTTTCGAGGATCCGCGCCTCGTTGCCTTCACGGAACTGCGTGTAGAGCAGCCACCACATCGAGTTGAGCGATGAACCATGGTGGAACCAGACCCGAGGGCGATCTGGATGCGCCTCGACCAGCCTCGTCGACGCTTCGAGGGCCTTCGTGAAGAACTCCATCGCGCGATCGCGATCGCCACCGAGCCTCGCCCCGTCGCCGATCCGCAGGGCCGACCGAGTGAGACCGATCAGCGCATCGTGCTGCTGCGGATCGACCTCGAGCACCGCTTCGGCCAGCGTGATCGTCTCGAGCCATGCGGCGATCCGCTCGTCGGTCGCTCCACGACCATCGATCGCGATCGCCTCGGCGTGCGCGACGAAGCCCAGCGCTTCGGTGTCGAAGTCGCCTGACGCCTGCGCGGCCAAGCGAGCCAGTTCCGCCGCTCTCGCGAACGCTTCGCGACCAAGTTCGTCGGCGTCGGGGTTGGGCTGCTGCAGGCGGTGCACCTCGCCGAGGGTGAAGACCGCCCGCGCCAATTCCAAGGCTGCCTCGCGATCGCTCGCGAGGAACTCGTCGTCGCCCACCGCCGAGGCGTAGGCGAGGCCGATCTCAAGCAGCCGCTGCCGCGCGGCGGTCGCGCCCGGAATCGTGCGCAGCGCCTCGGCGACCTCGACGAGCAGACCGTCCGCGACCGATCGCACCACGTGCTCGCGATCCTCCGCGATCGCCTGCGATCGTCGGGCCTCGAGCGCCAGCCCACTCGCCACGAGCGCTCCCGCGAGAAGCGACGCCATCACCGCCACGAGAAGCAGGCTCGCCGCAGGATGCCGCTTCGCCAGGCGCCAACTCCGGCCGATCACGCCGATCGGCCGCGCCCGCGGCGCGAAGCCTTGCCGCACCAGCGCCAGTTCGTCGCGCACCGCCGCGGCGTTCGGATAGCGATCCGCCGGGTCGAACGCGAGGCAGCGATCGATCACCACCGCGAGGTCGCGCGGAACGCTCGGCGCGACGGATCGGATCGGCGGCGGCGGCGCATCGCCGATCCGGCGGATCGCCTCGTAGATCGAAAGCCCCTCGAGTTGGACCGGCCGGCGTGCCGCGGCCGTCTCGAAGAGAAGCACGCCGATCGCCCAGACATCCTCGCGAGGACCGCCGAAGCGACCGCGTGCCCGCTCGGGGCTGATCCCCGAAAGCGAGCCGGCCGCGTCGGGCTGCATCGTGAGGCGATCGGCAAGTGTGCGCTCGTCGCCGCCAACAGGTTCGAGCAGCGCCGCGATGCCGAAGTCGACGACCGCGACCGAACCGTCCTCGCGGACGAGCACGTTGGAACTCTTGAGGTCTCGATGGACGACCCCCGCCGCGTGCGAGGCGGCGACCGCTTCGGCGAGCCGTTCGCCGAGTTCGATCGCGAGCCGCGAGCGGCACGTCGAATCGCGTCCGCAGCGATCGGCGACGAATCCAAGCATCGGCACGCCGTCGACGAACTCGGTCACGAGGTACGGGCGCTCGCGGCGATCGGGCGATCGATCGACGCCGGCCCGGTAGAGCCGCGCAATCGAGGGATGCTCGAGTCTCGCGAGCGCCGCGACGTCACGGTGCAGCGTCTCGGCGATCAAGCGACCGGCCTCGCGGTCAGGAGGCCGCAGTTTCAGGGCGACTCGGCGCCG
>JBMTTG010000395.1:0-2366 GCA_049449095.1 Phycisphaerales bacterium
GCTACGGCGGGCGCCCGCACTCGAGCCCGTGCGACGGCAGGGCATTCACCCCGTCTTCGCCGCCGTCGGTCGGCTCAGCTCGAGGGCGCGTCCTCGGGCGGCGCTTCGGGGCGATCGAACACGAGCACCTCGTCGAGCGGCTTCCGCACGATGGACGGCACCCTCGCGTCGTCGGCCGGATAGCCCACCGGCAGCAGCAGGAAGGCCCGTTCGTGCTCGGGCCGATGCAGCAGCTTCTGAAGGAACGCCATCGGGCTCGGAGTATGGGTGAGGGTCGCGAGACCGGCGTGGTGAATCGCGGCGATGAGGAATCCCGCGGCGATGCCGACCGATTCGTTGACGTAGTAGACGAGGTCGCTCGAGCGATCGGGACGGTCGTCCTTCATGCACTTGAAGAGGACGATCAGCCACGGCGCTCGCTCGAGGAAGGGCTTCGAGGAATCGGTGCCGAGCGGGGCGAGGTCGCGCAGCCACTCCTGGCTCGCTCGCTTCTCGTAGAAGAGGCGTTCCTCCTCTTCGGCGGCGAGGCGGATCTCGCGCTTGAGCGCCGGATCCGAGACCGCGACGAATCGCCAAGGCTGCTTGTTCGCGCCGCTCGGCGCACTCGCCGCGGTGGCGACGAGCGCTTCGATCGTCTCCCGCGAGACCGGGCGATCGCTGAACTCGCGCACCGAACGCCGGGTGCGCAGACGATCGCGAAACGCCTTGGCGGCCGCCTCCGCGCCTTCGGGCGCTTCATGGAATCGAAGCGGCACGAGGTTCGGTGTGGTCATGGCGTCGCCTCCGTGGCGGCGTCGCTCGACGTGTGTCCCGGCGGCGGCCCCGGCCGCATGCGCCGCGCGACGACGAATCCGCAGAGCACCGCCCCGGCCCCGGCGAAGGTCGCGTACGCGGTGCCACGGGCGAAGGCGCGGCGGGCGGCCTTGAGGTCGATCGGCTGGGTATCGCCTGGGAGCGCAGAAGGCGTGGGAATGGTTTCGTCCGCGGCGATCGAGTCGGCCGGCATCGCGGCGCGCCCGAGGGCGAGCGCCGTCTCGGGGCCCTGCACGGCGATCGAGATCGCGGCCGCGGCGGCGACGCCGATCGTTCCGCCGAGTTGCCGGAAGGTCTGCACGAGTCCCGAGATCTGTCCGCGGGTCTCGTTGGACGCGCGGCTCAGGGCATCGGTGTTGGCGGGGCTCATGATGAACGCGACGCCCGCGCCGAGAATCGCCAGGCCGATCGCGATGGGGATGTACTGCTCGGTGAGGAAGCCGAACCCCTGAACGACGAGTCCGATCGTCGCGGCGAGCGTGCCGAAGGTCGCGACCGGCCGCACCCCGACGCGGTCGTAGCGACGGCCCGAGACGTGGACGAGCACCAGGATCGGCAGCATCAGCGGCAGCATGCTGAGCCCGGCGCGAAGCGGCGAGAGGCCGAGCACCCGCTGCACGTAGAGCGACCCTTGCACGACGAGCGCCGCCATCGAGAGCTGCGTGAGCCCGATCAGGATCGCGTTGGAGAGAAGCTGCCGGTCGGCGAAGAGCCGCAAGCGAAGCAGCGGCTGCTCGATCCGAAGCTGCCGGCGGACGAAGAGGACGATCAGCACGACGCCCGCCACGAACGCGCCGACCACTGGCGGCGCGAACGCCCGAGGCGAGCCGTCGTCGGAGACGGTGCCCGCCTCCTGGATCGCCCAGACGACGAGCGGCAGGCCCGCGAGCAGGATCGCGGCACCGAGCCAGTCGATGGCGCGATCCTCGCTGCGCGGGCTGCGCGGCTTCGCGGCCTTGAGCAGCAGGAGCGTCGCGGCGGCGACGGGCAGGTTGATCCAGAAGACCCACGGCCAGCCGATCGACTGGGCGATCAGGCCGCCGAGCGCCGGCCCGAGCGACATGAAGAGCATCGGGATGCCGACGTAGACCGCCATCGCCTTGCCGCGCTCGCCGGGCGCGAAGTGCTCGATCACCAGCGAGGAGGAGGCGGGCTGCATGAGGCACGCGGCGAGGCCTTGCCCGACGCGCCCGACCAGAAGCATCGTGCCGGTGGTGGCGAAGCCGCAGAGGGCGCTCGCGAGGGCGAAGAGCGCGACACCGATCGCGAACGCGCGAACCTTGCCGAACAGGTCGCCGAGGCGTCCGCCGATCGCCATGGTCGCGGCGAGGGCGAGCATGTAGGCGTTGACGACCCAGTTGACGCCGGCTTCGTCGAGGCCAAGGTCGCCCCCGATCTCGGGCAGCGCGATGCCGACCACGGTGATGTCGACGAAGATCATCGACAGGCTGCCGGTCATCGCGACGAGCACGAGTCCGCGGCGCGGGGCTGGGTCGTGGGGCGGCGTCATGGGTCGAGGGGCGAGAGCGTAGGCGAAGGGGGTGGCGGGGTGT
>JBMTTG010000396.1:0-2355 GCA_049449095.1 Phycisphaerales bacterium
GGACTCGCGTCGAGATCGGAAGCGCGGACGTCGCCCGCGGCAAGCGTTGGGAGGTCGTACGACGCGAGCCGAAGCACTCGCCGCACCCGCTCCGCCGAGTCGGCGCCCACGAATGCGACGGACAGGGACTCCACCGAGTTCGCCACGGACCGAAGAAGATCGATCAGTTCCGGCAGCCGATTCGGGTCGAGATCGGCGGTGTAGGTCAGGACTCTCGCGTCGGCCCGGGCACCGTCCTTGCCGATGCCGAGCCCCTCGAGGAAGAGCGAGGCCTCGAAGCGACCGAGTGCGGCGGTGAATCCCATCAGGTCCGCAAGCACCTCGTCGTGGACGTGCAGTCGGTAGCCCCCGAGCAGGCGGTGGGTCGCATGATGCGTGAACTCGTGCTCGAGCCGAAGGCCCATGGACGCTTCGAGCCACTCGTCCTCGCCCAGCCCGACGCGCGACGCCGACAGACCCGCATACGGCGCGGGGTGCAGCAGGATCAGGCGGTCGTGGAACGCGGTGGCGTCGGCCGCACGACGGCGACGCATCTCCTCGGGCCACGCGTCGGTCCCACGGCCTTCCGCGAGAAAGTCCGACTGCGCTGCACGCAGCCGCACCGGATTCGGAAGACCCCCGACGTACAGGGCATGGACGTTCGGTCCCACCGGCACGGGTTCGCACCGGTTGCCGAGCGCCCGGAACGCCCGCTCGAAGTCGCGTCGATCGCCGAACTGCGCGACGGGCAGACCGCCTGCGGCATGGTCCACGACCCGCCATTCGATGGTCCCCGGCGCCGCGAAGATCGCCTCCGCCGCCTGCGGATCCATGATCGGTTGCCCGCCGCGAATCGCCCGCGCATACGCCTCGGACGTGGAGGCGTGCTCGGCGATCGGAATCTGGAACTGGGCGAGCGCCTCGACGAGCGACGAAGCCGAGCCGCCACGCGCCTGATGGTGCTCGCGCCACCACCCGACATGGGCCTCGTCCGGCACCGGGGGCGCCTCGCCCTCGAGCACCGGGTCGAAGCGGCGTTGGAGATACGACTCGAGCGACTGGGGGTCGCTCTCGGTCATGGTCCCTCCGCCGTGCCCGGATCCGAAGTCGCAGGTCCGGTCTCGGGACTCGACGTCTGGATGAGCGACTCGAGCGATGGCCCTCCGTCGCCCGGGTACTCGCGCAGGCCGCCAAGGATCCCGCTCGCAGGATTCGATGGATCGGCTGCCTCGAGTCGATTTCGATCGAAGTCGTCGGTCCACTCCACGCTGGCGTGACCGAGAATGCACCCGGTGGCTTGGGCGAGATTCGCCTTGGCGATCTGGTACTGCACCGCGGCGTTGGCCTGCTGGATGCGGGCCGAGTTGAGGGCTTGCAGAGCCTGGGTGAGATCCGAACTGGGTATCTGGCCACGATCGAAGAGGCGGATGTACGCGTCGTAGTACCGCTCCGCCGCGCGGACCTGGAACTCCGTGGCCACGATCGAGGCCCAGCCCGCCTGCAGAGTCTCGATGGCGTCGAGCACCTCCTGCGTCACGAGGATCTCCTGCTGACGACGGTTGGCGACGATCTGGAGGCGCTGAAGGACCGCGGCCTGGTAGTTCGCGATCGCCGCGCCGTTGCCGATCGAGACCGAGGCGTTCAGGCCCACCATCCAACCCGGCGGCGCTTGCCCTTCGAAGAGATTGCGCGTGGCGTCCGCGATGTTGCCGGAGTTCACCGATGTGGTGAAGCCGATCGGCTGCCCCGCCGCCATGACGTTGATCTCCGGAAGCATCGCGTTCTTGTTCATCATCACGGCGACGGCCGCGCTGCGCTGCTGGAACTCGTACTGCAGCAGGTCGGCGCGATTCTCGAACGCCGTCTCGACGAGGCGCTGGGAATCGAACTCGTATCCCACGAGCGTCGGTTCCGTGGTCGGCCGCAGCGCCACCGAGCTGTCCAGGGAGAGATCGGGGTCCTGCATGACGACCTTCACCGCCCGAACCGCCTGGAGGAGGCTGCTCTCCGACGAGACGACGCGGTCGACCGCGACGGCGACGTTGACCTCGAAGTTGTAGACGTTGGCGATGGAGTTGGTCCCGGCGTCGACGAGCCGACGCTGCTGGTCCAGCAGATTCCGAGACGTCTCGTACAGGTCGAGGTTGATGCGCAGCGTCTTCCACGCGAGGTACAGCTGCCAGTAGGCGATCTCCGCTTGGATCAGCTGGTTGATCACCGCCAGTTGGGCCTGGCTTTGAGCCATGCCGAGTTGGGCCGCGGCGATGGCGATCGAACCCTCGTTGTACTCGGTACCGGCACCACGAAGGATCGGCTGGGTGATCTGCAGCGTCGGCTGGCTGATGGCGACCTCGGTCGTGGGAACCCCCGGCGCCC
>JBMTTG010000397.1:0-2354 GCA_049449095.1 Phycisphaerales bacterium
GCAGGCCTCGACGCGCCGGTGCCGCCGATGCCCGCGGGCATCGGATTCGATCCGTCGAACGCGAACTGATCTCGATTCGCCGTCACTCGGATGAGGCGGGCGCGGATGGGCTCTCGCCGATCGTCGTCGCGAACGCCGCGGGGCGTGGCACGGGTTCGCCGGTCAATCGATCGATCGAGAGGCTCGCGCCAGTCTCCGCCATCCAGGCATCGAGTTCGAGCAGCAGTGCTCGCGCGAGGTCCGGACGCGATGCCGCGAGATCGTTGGTCTCGGAGAGATCGGCCGCGAGGTCGTAGAGCTCGATCCGCGGGCCATCGTGGAAGTAGAGGAGCTTCCAGTTCCCTCGCCGCCACGACGAGAACGGCTCGATGCCGGGGCCCTGCACCCCCCAGAGGTGCGGCATGTGCCAGGCGAGGGCCCGATCGGCGGACGGCGGTGACGAAGGCGCGGTCTTGCGAAGGAGTCCCGCGAGCGAGGTGGCGTCGACGGTCTCGGCGTAGCCGTCGGGCATCGACACGTCGGCGAACTCGAGAAGCGTCGGGAAGAGATCGGTGGTGGTGACGGGCGTGTCGACGCGTCGAGCGTCGGCGTGAAGCGTGCTGACGGGTGAACCTGCGACGACCATCGGGATGCGCACACCGCCTTCGTACGCGGAGCCCTTCCCGCTTCGCAGCGGCGCGTTGTGGGTGTGGGGCTTTCCCCCGCGAGCATGCGCCGAGAGCCCGCCGTTGTCGCTGGTGAAGACCACGATCGTGTTCTCGGCGATCCCGGCGTCCTCGAGGGCTTCGAGCACCGTGCCGAGCGCCGCATCGACCGACTCGATCATCGTCGCGTACGCGGCCTCGCGCGGGTCGAGGCTTTCGTAGTGCGCGAGATGCCGCGGGTTCGCCATGATCGGCGCGTGCACGGCGTAGGGGGCGAAGTTGAGGTAGAGCGGACGCGGGTCGTCCTTCGACTTCATCACCTCGGCGGCGGCCTTCGCCGCGAGCACCTCGGTGAGGTAGACGTCCTGGCCGTGGAACTCCTCGAGCCCGGGCACATCCCACACGCTCGGGCCTTCCTTGCCGTCGCGCTTCATCGAGCCGAAGTCGTGGATCCCGTAGAAGCTGCCCGGCCCGCCGGGCCCATGACCCGCGATGTTGGTTTCGAAGCCGAGGTTCGTGGGATCGGCGCCGGGCGTGCCGACCGCGCCGAAGTGCGCTTTGCCGACGTGGACCGTGCGATAGCCCGCGTCTCGAAGCAGCCTCGGCAGCGTGACATCGGACTCGTCGAGACCGGTCAGGCGCCACGGGGGGGTCTCGAGCCGCGGGTGCTTCGCCGAGGTGTCGCGGTCCTTGTGGAGCGTCCAGTAGGTGATGCCGGTCCGCGCCGGATGGCGTCCGGTGAGGTACGCGGTGCGGGTGGGGGTGCAGACCGGGCACGCGGCGTAGGCGTTCGTGAAGACCACGCCCCGATCGGCGAGACGCTCGAGGTTGGGCGTGCGATAGCGGCGATTGAACTCGGTCGTCTCCGGTCCCATCGGCACCGAGACGTCCTGCCAGCCGAGGTCGTCGACCATGACGACGACGAGGTTGGGCGGCGAGGTTCCGGGACGAGGATCGCCGGCGTGGCTGGTCGACGCGACGAGGGCGATCGCAAGGGCGACCACAAGCCAAGGCCAACCGGCAAGACGAAGGTCGAACATGCGGCGAGCGTAGCGAAGCGGGCGCGAGGCGCGTCCGTCGTGTCGCGATCGGACCTACCCTCGCCGCCATGGCCGAGGCCGCGCCCACGCTGTCGATCGTCATTCCCGCCTGGAACGAGGCGAAGACGCTGCCCGCGACGCTGGCGGCGCTGCGCGAGGCGACCGACGCGCTCGACTGCGGTGCGGAGATCCTCGTCGTCGACGACGGCTCGGACGACGGAACGGCCTCGTTGGCGGAAGCCGCGGGCGTGCGGGTGCTCTCGGGGCATTGGCGGCAGATCGCGGCGGTGCGGAACGCCGGAGCCCGCGAGACGCGCGGCCGATACCTCGTCTTCGTCGATGCCGACACGATCGTGCCGGCGACGACGCTTGCCCGCGCGGTCGAGGCGATGCGGTCGGGAGCGGTCGGCGGCGGTGCGAACGTCGCGATCGACGAGCCGGCGCCGTGGGCGATCCGCCTGCCGCTCTGGATCTTCATGACCGTCTACCGGCTGCTTGGCTACGCGGCGGGATGCTTCGTGTTCTGCACGCGCGAGGCGTTCGACGAGGCGGGCGGCTTCGATGAACGCTTCTACGCGAGCGAGGAGATCGGCCTCACCAAGCGGCTTCGCGCGATCGGGCGATTCGTGAAGGTGCGGCCGCCGGTGACGACCTCCGCCCGCAAGGTGCG
>JBMTTG010000398.1:0-2342 GCA_049449095.1 Phycisphaerales bacterium
GCCGTGCCGCCGGAGGTGCAGCAGGCGCTGCTCGGGCGGTACCGCGAGGTGCTGCGACGGCTTGCAGGATGATCGATGGTTCAGACTCGCGCGAGCAAGGCGTCGCCCGATCGCCCGCCCAGCGAGAGCGATCGACTGCTCAACCGCCGCGCTCCGCCGCATCGACGCAATTGCGAAGCAGCATCGCGACAGTCATCGGCCCCACGCCGCCCGGAACCGGCGAGAGGTGCCCCGCGACGCCACGGACCGCCTCGAAGTCGACATCGCCGACCGTGCGCGGCCCCTCGGGCCCGTCGACGCGATGGATGCCGACATCGATGACCACCGCGCCGGGCTTCACCCAGTCGCGCTTCACCAGATGCGGCACGCCCGCGGCAGCGACGAGCACATCCGCTTCTCGGGCAAGGCCCGGAAGATCCGCAGTGAACTTGTTGGTCGAGACCACCGTCGCCTCCTCCCGCATGAGGAGCACCGCGATCGGCTTGCCGACGATGTTGCTGGCACCGACCACCAGGCACCGCTTGCCGCGCAGTTCGATGCCGGTCGACTCGATCATCTCGAGCACCGCGCGAGCCGTGCAGGGCACGAGGCTGCGCCGCCCGTAGACGACGTTGCCGATGTTCGCCGGGTTGACGCCCTCGACGTCCTTCTCCGGCGGAATCAGCGACTGCACCCGTTCGGTGTCGATGCCCGCCGGAAGCGGCAAATGGAGCATGATCGCCTCGACGGAGTCGTCGCTGCCGAGCAGCAGGACGCGCCCGGCGACGTCCTCGTACGACGCGTTCGCCGGCAGGCGATGGAGGCGATACCCGATGCCGACCGCCTCGCAGGTCCGCGCCTGGCTCTCGGCGTAGAGCTCCGCGGCTCGATCGCCACCGGCGAGCACCGCATCGAGTCGGACCTGCCGCCCGTGGGCTCGCAGCGTCGCCACCCGGGCCGAGACGTCCGCTCGCACCGCGGCGGCCAAGGCCTTCCCGTCGATCAGGCGGGTCGTGCCGGAGGCGTCGATCGTCGGCGGATGGCTCATGCCGGAAGCGTACCGGGTCGGATTCGTCCGGCGGAGCGGTATAGTCGCGCTGCCGGACGCGGCGACGCGATCGGCTTCTCGCCCGTCCTCTTCTGGAGCTCCGCATGCCCCTGCCACGATCGATCCTGCTTGCCTCGGCGTCGCTGCTCTTCGCCGGTGCCGCCCTCGCACAGAACGACGTTCCCGCCACCCCGCTCGCCCCCGCCAAGGCGAAGCCGGCCCAAGCCGCCGATCAGGCCGCGAGCGGGAAGCTCTCGATCGGCGACAAGGCTCCCGCGCTCGACATCGAGCATTGGGTGCGTGGCGAGAAGGTCGAGGGCTTCGAGGACGGCAAGGTGACGGTCGTCGAGTTCTGGGCGACCTGGTGCGGACCGTGCAAGGCGAGCATGCCGCATCTCACCGAGCTGCAGAAGCAGTACGCCGATCGGGGCGTCACCATCATCGGGATCAGCGACGAGGATCTCGAGAAGGTCTCGACCTTCCTCGGCACCGACGAGTGGAAGGAGAAGGCCCAGTACACCCTCGTCACCGATCCCGATCGCTCCAACCACAACAACTACATGCGGGCCGCCGGCCAGCGCGGCATCCCGACCGCGTTCGTGGTCGATCAGGAAGGCGTGGTCGCGTGGATCGGCCACCCGATGAACATGGACGAGCCGCTTGCCAAGATCGTCGGCGGCGAGTGGGACGCGAAGGCCTATGGCGCGCAGTGGGCGCGTGAGCAGGCGATGTCCTCGGCATGGGGTGCCCGCAACCGTCCCTACATGGCCGCGAGCCGCGAGAAGGACTTCGCCAAGGCGATCGCGATTCTCGAGGAGCAGCTTGCGGAGTTCCCCGACGACCTCAACGCAAAGCTCCGCCGCACGCAGATCATGATCATCGAGCTCGATCGCGCCGGCGAAGCTCTGCCGATCGCGCAGGAGATGGTCGCCTCGAGCAGCGATCCGATGATGCTCAACGCCCTCTCGTGGTCGATCCTCGAGTCCGGCAAGGCCAAGGGCCCGGTGCTCGAGATGGCGATGGCCGCGGCGAAGAAGGCCAACGATCTCTCCGGCGGCAAGGACGGTTCGATCCTCGACACCCTCGCCCGCGCGTACTGGGAAGCCGGCGACGCGAAGAAGGCGATCGAACTTCAGGAGAAGGCCATCGCGATCAGCCCCGAGGGCCGCATGAAGGAGAGCATGAAGAAGACGCTCGAGGGATACCAGAGCGGCAAGCTCAGCGGCTGATCCGGTTCGACCGGACTTCGGCGATCCAACTCGATCCATCTCGCACCGCCCGGCCCCAAGCCGGGCGGTGTCTTCTTGCGCACGAC
>JBMTTG010000399.1:0-2333 GCA_049449095.1 Phycisphaerales bacterium
CCGACGACCGTGCGGTACCGGCGATCGTCGCTTGACCCCCATCCTTCCGTGCGTGCCGCGAGTCCTGAAGAACAGCCCTTCATGAAGATCCTCCTCACCGGCGGCGCCGGATACGTCGGAAGCGCCTGCCTACGGCACCTTCTTCGACATGGCGTCGACGCCCATGCGTACGACGATCTCTCGCGAGGCCATCGCGGCGCCGTGCCGGCCGATCGCCTCGTGGTGGGCGACATCCTCGACACGCCGCGGCTGACCAACGTGCTGCGCGACGGACGTTTCGACGCGGTGATGCACTTCGCGGCGCTTGCGTACGTCGGCGAGAGCGTCTCCGAGCCGGAGCGCTACTGGCGAATCAACGTCTCCGGAAGCGTGTCGCTGCTCGACGCGATGGTCGCGAGCGGCGTGAAGCGGATCCTCTTCTCGAGCACCTGCTCGACCTACGGCGACAGCCCGCCCGTGCCGATGTCCGCGGCGTCGCCGCAGACGCCGTGCAACCCCTACGCAAGGACGAAGCTCGCGATCGAATGGGCGATCCGCGACTACGCCGACGCCCACGGATTCGGCTTCACGCTGCTTCGGTACTTCAACGCCTCCGGCGCCGACGAGGATGGAGCGCATGGCGAGGACCACGAGCCCGAGAGCCATCTGATCCCACTCGTTCTGCAGGTCGTCTCGGGCCGCCGCGCCGAGATCGGCGTGTTCGGCACCGACTACCCGACGCCGGACGGCACGTGCATCCGCGACTACATCCACGTCGACGACCTCGCGCAGGCGCATCGCCTCGCGATCGAGGCGACGTCGCCCGGATCGCGGCACGTCTTCAACGTCGGCACCGGCCACGGTCACGCGGTGCTCGAGGTGATCGAGATGTGCGAGCAGGTCACCGGCCGCAAGGTCGCGCGGCGACTCGAGGCTCGACGACCGGGCGATCCGCCGGCGCTGGTGGCCGACTCCTCGAAGCTCGTTCGCGAACTCGGTTGGAGTCCGCGCTTCGCCGACCTCCGCAGGATCGTCGAGACCGCGTGGCGCTGGCACGAGGCGCACCCGCGCGGGTACGAAGACCGCGGCTGATCGAACGGTCAGAGGCCGACCTGGCCCTGCTCGATCGCTTCGCGGAAGTGGCCTTCAAGCCGCTCGGCCTCGGTCGCGACGCGATGGCGCTCGCGGACGAGTTCGCGGCCGCGGGATCCCATCTCCCTCAGTCGCTCCACCGGCGGGTCGAGGGCCTCGAGCATGCATGACGCGAGCGCTTCGACGTCGGAGGCAGGCGCGAGCCATCCGACGTCGCCCGGCACGACGAGCTCCGGAATGCCGGCGATGTAGGTGCTGATCACCGGTCGACGCATGGCGAGCGCCTCCATGATCACCACCGGAAGCCCCTCGGCGAAGCTCGGCATCACCATGCAGCGAGCCTCGGCGAGATGCCTGCGCACCTCGGCCTCGGAGATCCAGCCGGTGATGGTCACCTGGTCGCGCAGGCCGAGTCGATCGATCGCGGCCTCGACATCCTCGCGCATCTCGCCGTCGCCTCCGAGGACCAGGTGCGCCTTGCGGCCGCGATCCCGAAGGACCGCCAGCGCCTCGAGGAGCACGATCTGACCCTTCTGCGGCGTGAGTCGGCCGATGTTCACGAAGCGATCGACGTCGGGTGCCTCCGGGCCATCGGCGAGGAACTCCTCGCTGACGCCGCATCGCACGATGCGGATCCGATCCCAGAATCGAGGCGAAACCCAGCGGCTCAGCTGCGATCGACCGAAGCTCGTGATCGCGACCACGAATCGCGACGCCTCGATCTTTCGTCCGAGCGAGAAGGCGATCGGCGCGTCGTACTCGGCCGGGCCGTGCACGGTGAAGCTGAAGGGCGGACCGCCGAGGATCCGCATCAGCATCGCGACGGCGGCGGCGTTGGTGCCGAAGTGGACATGGAGATGCTGGACCCGCCGTCCGCGGATCGCCCGCAGCAGCACGCACGCTTCCGCGAGATAGGCCAGATGCTTGAGCGCCCCGCGATCGCTCTTGCGGCTCATCGAGAGGGTCGTGGCGAGCGCTCGCGCGAAGCGACGCGGGCTGGTCACCGCTCTCGCGACGGTTCTCCACAGGAAGCGAACCGGCGACTGCTCGAGGCAGACGAAGGTCTTGGAGGCCTCCTCGCGATCGGCCGGATCGGCGATCGCACCCTCCGCGCCATGGATCGACAGACGGGTCACCTCGTGGCCGCGGCGTTCGCGCTCCACGATCTCCCGGCGTATGAAGGTGTGGCTCACCTTCGGATAGGCGGTGGTCAGGTAGGCCAGTCGCATGCGTCTCGTCGATCGGCGTGGCGGAAGAGGTCG
>JBMTTG010000400.1:0-2329 GCA_049449095.1 Phycisphaerales bacterium
CCTCGACGAAGTCGGCGCTCGCGGAAGTGGGCGAGGCGTTCTCCATGCCGACCGCGGCGATCGTCACCATCGACGAGGTGGTCGCGCATCTCGGCGAACGCCTCACCGCCGACGACCGGGCCCGCATCGCGGCGTATCGAGAGCGGTACGGCGCGCGACGCTGACGCCTTCATCGAGCATCGGCTTCGGATGTTCGATCCCCGGCTCCGCGGAACGCCCTCAGCCTCAGCGAGGCGGCGGGGACGTCGGCGGCGCGGTGGGCGTGTTCGGCGGCGCTGAATCGAGCACGATGGATCGAAGCGCCACTCGCCTTCGCCACGCGAAGAAGAGCAGGCCCGAGGCGAACACGACGCCAACGAGAAGACCACCAGGAATCCACCCCGCGAGGAGCGCGCCGATCGGTCCCGTGTCGGCGAAGGCTTCGTCCGGCGGATCGGGGCTCGACTGCCAGACGCGGAAGTACTTCTCGCTCGCGAAGAAGAGCCCCGCCCAGGCGCAGAGCGTGCCCACGAGCAGGAGCGGAATGCGTCCGAACCACGATCGGTTGCGGGCCGCCAGGAGCGCTGCGACCACGCCGAGCGCCGCGCCGATTCCGAAGATCGTTCGAAACGCCGCGTGATGCGAGTCGGCGTAGGGCCATTCCCACGACCAACGAAGCAATCCGAACGCCGCCGCGGCGAGGCCGATCGCGAGGGCGATGCCGAGAAGCGCCTGCGAACCGCGTCGTCGCGATTCGAAGGTCGCGGGATTCGTGGGGTCGAACGCGCGTCCGCACTCGGGGCAGCGGCCCGAGTCGGTGGCCGCGAGGTCGTAGTCGCAAGAGAGGCAGAGGATCGCGCGCGCCATGCCCGGAGTGATCGGGTGTCGACCGATCGGGGCTGGAGTCTTCTCGTCGCGTCCTGTGTGCGGGGTCTGGCGATGGTGCGGAGCGATCTCGAGGCCAAGGCGAAGGACCGCGGTGAGGATCGCGGAGCGGGGCGACGCCGGACCACGTTCGGGCCGGAAGGAAGACCCGGTCGAGTTGGACGGACAGTGGACCGCCGGAGTCGAGTTGCGGGTCCGGAGCGGGAACGCTGGTGTGGCGACGAGAATCGGCAAACAAAGCGTCATCGATGACATTGCCGAGTGGTCCGGCTCGCGCATACTTCCCCCGCTTCGCCGACGTCTCGACCATGAGCCGCGGCCTTCGGAAGAATCCCACCGAGACTTGGACATGCATCGCGATTCATTCGTGGCCAGATCCCCGATCGCCTCCGCCGCGCTGGCGCTTCTCGCTCCGCTGAGTTTCCTCGCGAGCGCCGTCGCGAAGCCTCCGACCGACACCTACCTCTTCTCGGTCGATCCTGACCAGAGCAGTTTCGCGCTCGATCTCGGTCTGGCGTTTCCCTTCGACGGTTCGCTGATCGGCGACTTCGACCCCGACACGAATCCGGACGGAACCCGCACCGTGCCAGGGCTCGTGGGCGGCGGCGCGAACGCCAACGAGGCGATCCCGCTGTCCGCGACGATCGGCGGTTCGATCCGAACCGAGGGGGCACCTTCCTCGACCATGGAACTCGTGCTCGGCAACGGGCCGGTGGCGTGGGTTCGCGATCTCTCGTTCGAGTTCGTCGATCTCCAGTCGAGCGGTGTCGATCTCGACGTCACCATCGAGTTCGAGACCTTTCGGACCTTCCAGCCCTACAGCGTCTTCCCCGGCGGCTTCCCGATCACCATCCCGATTCCGGTCGTGTCGGTGACGTCGATCACGTGGCAGCAGGGCGTGATGGCGGACGCGCTGGTCGTTCCCACCGGTCCCGGTCGGCAGTTCATGATCGCGACACTTCCCGGCACGGTGACGCTCGGCGGCACCGCGCTCGGCGAGCCGTTCGAAGCCTCCACGTCGCTGCCGGTCGTGATCTTCGGCGAGATGGTCTGGAAGGGCGACGGCTTCACGATGTCGGTGAGTTTCGGCGATTCCGGCGAGTTCTCGATCCCGCTTCCGCTGCCATCGCTCCCACCGTTCCCGCTGGATCTGCCGACGCTCACCGGTCCGGCCTCCGTGCTGCTGACCGTTCAATTGCAGGGCCTGTCCGGCAACGCCCTGCTCGAAGCAGACTTCGTCGGGGCTGGCCAGCCCACGTACGACATCGCCGACCTCAACGCCGACAACGCCGTCAATGGTCTCGATCTGAGCGATCTGCTCGGCAACTGGGGCGATCAGGGCATCGGCGACATCAACCAGGACCAGATCGTGAATGGGCTCGACCTCATGCTCATGATGGGGCAGTGGACGGGCGACTGATCTCCGGTCGAACTTGGTCGCTCCTCGTGGGGGCTTCGGCGGGGG
>JBMTTG010000401.1:0-2311 GCA_049449095.1 Phycisphaerales bacterium
CCCCCGCCGGTTCTCGTTCTGGAGGAGTCGACCCATGGTGCGTGATGCGATCGCTCCGACAACCCTGCTGCTCGCCCTTCTGACCGCGAGCGCGGCCGCGCAGGATCCCGCCGGCCTCGCGAGCCCTCCCGCGTCGCGCGGCGTCATCGCCGAGGCGGCGCTCACCACGATGCCGCGCGGCGGCGAAGATGTCCGCGCCGCGATGTTCCTCGGCACGTGGGCGCTCACCGACGAGCAGAACGACGTCTTCAACGTCACGCTCTTCGAGGGTGGCGCCGCCCGAAGCAACTGGGTGAAGGGATCCCGCGGCGCCGAGGGCGAGAGCGGTCGCTGGTCCCTCTTCGGCAACGGCGTGCGGATCGACTACGACGACGGATGGATCGACGTCGTGCGGCTCGGGGCGCAGGGATTCGAGCAGGTCTCGTACTCGCCCGAGACGTCCATCTCCGGCCCTTGGACCAACGGCGGAAAGGCGGTCCGGGTCGAGGGCGACCTCGCGGAGTTCACCGGCGTCTTCCGTCTGGTGAACATCGACGACGGCAAGCCCTTCGCCGTCTCGCTGCAGTCCAACGGCCAGGCCTTCAAGACGATCAACGACGAGAAGCGGGGCTTGTGGCGAATCCGCGACGGCGCCGCGGAGATCGAGTGGCTGAACGGATGGGTCGACGTGATTCGGCGCGTGGACGGCGGCTTCGAGAAGCTCGCCTGGCATCCGGGCCAGCCCCGAAGCGAGGTTCCCGCGGCGAGTCGCGACGTGGTTCGCATGCAGGATGCCCCGCTCCAGGGATCGCGCGACGCCTCACGAAGCCGCGCCGCGATGCAGATCGATCCGAGCGCCTTCACGGGCGTGTGGGCGCTCACCGACGGCCAGAACAACACCTTCGACGTCGTGCTCTTCCCGGGTGGCGCCGCGCGAAGCACCTGGTCGAAGGGACCGGAGGGATCGCGCGGCGAATGGGGCCGCTGGAAGCCCTACGGCAACGGCGTGCGCGTCGACTACGAGAACGGCTGGATCGATCTGATCCGCTACGCGGCGCTGGGTTTCGAGGAGGTGGCCTTCTCGCCGAACACCCCCTTCGCCGGCCCACCCTCCGCCACCGGCAAGGCGACCCGGATCGACGAGGACCTGGCCCGCTTCATCGGCGTCTTCGAACTGCGCATGGAGCAGAACAATCAGCCCTTCTGCGTGGCGATCCAGTCCGACGGACTCGCGTTCAAGAACATCGAGGGCGCACCGCCGCAGGGCACGTGGACGATCGACGGCGACTCGGCGCTGATCCGCTGGTCCGACGGATGGATCGACGAGTTCACGCCGCTGCCGAACGGTCTCGTGGCGCAGAAGACGTGGCATCCGGGCATCACCATGCAGGACCCGCCGTCCGCCGAACGCACCGGACGCCGGCTCAGGGACGGGGTGCCCGGACCGCTGCGGCCTGCCGCACCGCCTCCGCCTCGGGAATGAGCGCCTGCAGTTCCTCGACCCGCGACTCCGGAAGCGGATGCGTCGAGAGGAACTCGAGCCCGCCTCCGCCTTGCGCGGCCATGCGGGTCCAGAGCGAGATCGCCGCGCGGGGGTCGTAGCCCGCCTCGGCGGCGATCATCAGTCCAAGTCGATCGGCCTCGCGCTCGTGGCTGCGGCTGAACGGGAGGGCGACGCCGAGCCCGTAGGCCGCAAAGACCGCCTGCTGCACCGCCGGATCGAGCCCCCCGAGGGCCAATTCCCCCACGATCGACGCCGCCATCGATTGGCTGATCCGCTCACCGCCGTGCCGCGCCACCGCGTGCGCGATCTCGTGCCCCATCACAACGGCGAGTTCGTCGTCGCTCTCGACGAACTCGAGCAACCCGACGTTCACCCCGCACTTGCCGCCGGGCAACGCCCAGGCGTTCACCTCGGGTTCGGCGATCACCGCGAACTGCCAGCGCATCGCGCCCGCGGAGGCGGGATGGCGTCGTGCGGTGGCGTCGGCAAGCCGTGCTCCGACCCGGTTCACCTGTTCGACCATCGGCCCCGACGACACGACGCGGGTCTCGGCGAGCATCTCGGCGTAAGCCTCTTCGCCCATCGCCCGCTCCTGCTCGACCGAGAGCACATTGAACTGCCGTCGGTTCGTGCCCTCGACCGAGACGCAGCCGGCGAGCGATGCCGCGATCGCGGCGGCAACCAGGACGAAGCGGAGGTCTCGGCCGGTTGGGATCATGACCGCCGTGAGCATACGCACGCGGATGGACGCGATCGGCGGAGTGCCGCTTGGCGAACCGCGACCTTCACGCCGTCCGACGCTCGATCCAAGCCAGTCGTGGAGCCACG
>JBMTTG010000402.1:0-2285 GCA_049449095.1 Phycisphaerales bacterium
GCTCAGCCGTTCCAGGTGCGAAGCGGCGCGCCGATGTAGTTCGCGAGCGGCCGGATGATCCGGTTGTCCGCGTGCTGCTCCATGACGTGGGCGCTCCAGCCCACCACCCGCGACGCCACGAAGATCGGCGTGTACTGCGGCACCGGAATGCCCATCACGAAGTAGGTCATGCCGCAGGGGAAGTCCACGTTCGGGTGGATGTTCTTCTCCTTGAGCATGATGCCCTGCACCTCGTCGCCGAGGTCGAACCACTTGGTGGCCTGCGGGCCGAGTTCCTTGGCGAGCTTGAGGCCCCACGAGCGGAGGATGCCCGCGCGGTGGTCGCCGTTCTTGTAGACGCGATGGCCGAAGCCCATCAGCTTCCGCTTGCTCGTGAACGCCGCGTGCATCCAGTCGAGCACCGACTGCCCGCTCTTGGCGGTGTCGACGTCGATCTCCTTGAGCATCTCCATCGCCATCTCGTTCGCGCCGCCGTGCAGCTGGCCCTTGAGGGCGCCGATGCCGCCGCAGATCGCCGAATGCAGATCGCTCTCGGTCGAGGCGATCACGCGGCAGGTGAAGGTGCTCGCATTGAAGTCGTGCTCGGCGTAGAGGATCAGGCTGACGTCCATGATCCGCGCCGCGAGCTCGCTCGGCTTCTTGCCGGTGAGCATGAGCATGAGGTACGCCGCGTGCGACATCGAGGGGTCGTTCGCGGGCAGGCTCCGCCCGTCGAGCGCGGCCTGGCAGACGCCGATCAGGGTCGGGATCTTGGCGAGCAGTCGCTTGGCCTTCCGCATCTCGGCCTCGGGCGAGTTGTCCTCGCACTCCGGATCGAGGTGGGAGAGCAGCGACACGCCCGTGCGAAGCACCGACATCGGGTGGGTCGAGGGATTGCCCTTCACCACCGCGGCCACCATCTCCGCGACCGACGCGGGCACGTCCCGCATCCCGGCGAGTTCGGCGTGGAAGGCCTTCGCCTGCGCGGCGGTCGGCTTCTCGCCGTGGAACAGGAGCCACGCCACCTCTTCGAAGGTCGCGTTCTCCGCGAGATCGGCGATCTCGTAGCCGCGGTAGATCAGCTGGGTCTGGTTGACCGAGCAGATGGACGTGTCGCCCGCGGTCTGTCCCGCGAGACCGCGGGTGTCGGGGGCCTTGGCGGGCTTCGTGTCGGACGGGGTCTCGGTGCTTGCGGACATGGCGTGGACTCGATCGGAACGGGGGTTGAACGGAAGACGGAAGAACGACCCCGGAGCGGACGCGATCCGGCTCGGATGCGCCCCTCTCCGGAAACTCGGACGAGCCGGTCATGCTAGCGGATCCGACCGCTGCGGCGCGGAGCCGGGCCTGCTGAACCGATCTTTCGCAGACGCGTCTGCGACGATTCGGACCACGCGGGGATATCTTCGCCCGCATGCCGACGGAACTTCGCCTCGACCGCGTCTCGACCTCTCGCGCCCGACGACTTCACGCCCGCCGGCTCGCTTCGCTGGCGGCGCTGCTCGCCGCCCTCGGGGCCGGCGGCTGCATGGAGATCGTGCAGGGCCCCAACACCCCCGGCTCGACCGGGCATGCCGTCACCCGGGGGACGCCCCTGCTTGCCCGGGCCGAGCGATGCCTGGTGGGGAGCTTCTCCTCGGCGGCGCAGTCCAAGGCCGACTCGAACTTCCGATCGATCGACCTGCACATGGCCCCGATCTGGAACGACCGCCTCGACGGACCGTGGCTCTACGTCGAGCAGGCGGTCTCGGAGATGCCGGACCGCCCCTACCGGCAGCGGGTCTACCGCCTGCAGCCGGGCACCGGCGATGGTGGGGTGCCGGTGGTCTACAGCTTCGTCTACACCCTCCCCGGCGATCCGCTCGCCTTCGCGGGTGCGTGGAAGGACGTCGCGCGGTTCAACTCGATCGACCCCGGCATGCTCTCGATCCTCGAAGGCTGCACCGTCACCTTGCGTGGCGAAGGCGCCGAGCGACTCGTCGGCGGCACCTTCGGCACGGGCTGCGTGTCGACCATGAACGGCGCGACCCACACCTCGAGCGAGGTGACCCTCACACCGGACTGGATCGAGACCCTCGACCGGGGCTTCGACGCGAACGGCACGCAGGTCTGGGGCTCCGAGCACGGGGCGTACCGGTTCGTGCGGGTGCCGTGAGAGCCGGCCGAGCCTCGTCGCACGACGTCCTCGATCGACCTCTCGAGCGCTCGACGTATGCGGTCGCGGATCACTCCAAGGTTGGAGACGCCGAGCGAACCGGAGACGCAGAGCACACCAGCAACCGGGGACCAGAACCGGATCCGCTCCG
>JBMTTG010000403.1:0-2266 GCA_049449095.1 Phycisphaerales bacterium
CGGGGGCGAGGGCCAGCGCCGCGTCGAGGTCGAACGCCCAGTCCTCCAGCGTCGAACCCGGAACCCCGAAGATGAGGTCGAGGTTGACGTTGGCGATGCCCGCGTCGCGCAGACGACCGACCGCCATGCCCACCGACTCGATCCGATGGTCGCGCTCGAGCGCCGAGAGCAGTCGCGGCGTGAAGCTCTGCGCGCCGAGGCTCGTCCGATTGACGCCGCCCGCGACGAGCGTCTCGGCGATCTCGTGATCGACCGTCTCGGGATTCGCCTCGACGGTCCACTCGAGTTGAGGAGCCGGCGCCAAGGGCAGCGAGCGCCGCACCGCCGCGAGCATGCGGGCGAGCAGCGGCGGCCGCAGCATGGTCGGTGTGCCGCCACCGATGAAGACCGTGGAGAGGATCGTGCCGGCGTCGATCAGCTCCGCGGCCGCGGCCAGTTCCTGCTCGAGCCGCTCGACGAACGCCTCCTGACGATCCTGCGTGTCGACGAAGCTGTAGAAGTCGCAGTAGTGGCACTTGTGCCGGCAGAACGGCACGTGGATGTAGGCGCCATGGGGCTTCGCGGCTCCGGCTTGTGCGACGTCGACCAACGACCGTCGTGCGCCGATCGCGGTCTCGGCGGCAAGCGGCAGCGATACGCGGGGCGGATCGGACACGGGCTGAAGATAGGGGGTGGAGAAGAGGAGAGGAGGAGAAGAGGAGAAGAGGAGACGAACCTTGGGCAAGCCTTCCGCGACCGGTGCGGCGCTTCGCCTTCCGGGTCCATCCCGTCCATCCAGTCCACTCTGTCCAAGTGACGATCCGCCGAGCGAAGCGAGCGCCAACCGTGTGAAGTGCCCGCGTCGCCGACGATCAGTCGCCCCAGGCCATCGCCGAAAGGGTCTGCGTCCGCTCCGGACCGACCCCCACCAGTTCGATCGGCACGCCGACGACTTCCTCGATGCGGGCCAGATAGCTGCGGGCCGCGTCGGGCAGGCTCGCGCGATCGACCGCCTCGTCGATCGGCTCCCGCCATCCAGGGAGGGTCTCGTAGATCGGTTCCCAGCCTTCGAGGTCCTCCGCGTCGGGCAGGAACCGATCCGTGGTCTCGCCGCCCCGGCGGTAGGCCACGCAGATCCGGAGTTCGTCGAGGCCCGAGAGGACATCGAGCAGCGTGCAGGCGAGGGCATCCGCACCGCAGATCATCGCCGTGTAGCGGACCGCGACGAGATCGAGCCAGCCGCAGCGGCGCGGGCGTCCGGTGGTGGTGCCGTACTCGCGTCCGCGCTCGCGGATGCGGTCGCCCGTCTCGTCGAGCAGTTCGGTCGGAAACGGCCCGCCGCCGACCCGGGTCGAGTAGGCCTTCATGATGCCGACCACGCGTCCGACGAGCCGTCCCGGAAGGCCGGTGCCGGCCGGGATGCCGAGGCTCGAGCAGTTCGAGCTCGTGACGTAGGGATAGGTGCCGTGATCGATGTCGAGCAGGCTGGCGTTCGCGCCCTCGAAGAGGAGCGAGCGGCCCTCGCGCACGAAGTCGTGCAGGCGGTAGACGGTGTCCTCGATGTGCGGGCGGAGCGACTCGCCGTAGGCGGCGAATCGGTCGGTGAGTTCGATGGGATCCGGCGGCGGCGCGGTGACGCCGAGGGCGGTCATCTCCGCGGCGCGAAGCCCGCAGGCGATCTCGAGGCGCTTGCGGAGCCGGTCGGGATGGAGCATGTCGCCGACCCGGACGGCGGTCGAGCGCCGCACCTTGTCCGCGTAGGCCGGACCGATGCCGCGACGCGTGGTGCCGATCGCGGCGTTCGCCTCGCCGAGGCCGGTGCGGGCCGCGAGGAACTCCTCGTACGCCGCGTCCTGCTCCTTGTGATAGGGCAGGACCAGATGAGCGCGGTTGGAGACCCGCAGGTTCGCGCCGACCGCGATCCCGCGACCGCGCAGGCTCGAGATCTCGTCGAGCAGCTTCTCGGGGTCGACGACCACGCCGTTGCCGATCACGCAGACCTTGTCGGGGTACAGGATGCCCGACGGGATCAGATGCAGGGCGTAGCGCTCGCCTCCGACGATCACGGTGTGGCCGGCGTTCGCACCGCCGTTGTAGCGCACGATCACGTCGTGGCGGGCCGTGAGCAGATCGACGATCTTGCCCTTGCCCTCGTCGCCCCACTGCAGGCCGACCACGGCGGTGTGCGGGCGAGTTGGCTTGGTGGGTGAGGTCACCGGGGGGCCCGGTGGGGTGGAAGGGGCGGGATTCTACAGGACGGGGGCGACCGTCTGGGTTGGCGGGTTCA
>JBMTTG010000404.1:0-2264 GCA_049449095.1 Phycisphaerales bacterium
GCATGGCGCTCGGCGCCGTGCCGCAGACGACGATGGGCTACGAGCGGCGCTTCAATCCCATGCTTCGTCTCGTCGAAGACGAGCGTTCGTTCGTCGACAACATCCTGTCCGGACAGCCGGAGCCACCGGCCTACTTTGCGCGGATGAAGGCGTGGAATCGCGACGGCGTGCCGCTGCTTGGAAGCGTGCCGTCTCCGCGCCGCCTGGAGACCTCGGAGATCGCGGGGGCGCTCGCGAGCGGCATCGTTCCCGTCGACGTGCGGCCGCAGCCAGCCTTCGTCGATCGCCATCTTCCGGGCAGCCTCTGGTCGATGCCCGGTCCGGCGTTCCTGATGGCCGTCGGGAGTTACGTGGAGCCGGCGCAGAGCATCCTGCTCGTTTGCGAGGCCGGCCGGGTCGACCGTCTGAGTCGCAATCTCGTGCGGATCGGCCTTGATCGAGTCGCCGGGTGGATCGACCCGGCGCAACTCGACGCGTTCATCGCCGCAGGCGGTGCGCACGAGTCGATTCCCGAGATCGATGTGGCGGAACTCTCGCGACGGCTCGACGCGGCGCCGGCGCTCCCGCTGCTCGATGTTCGCCGCGCGACCGAGCATGCCGCTGGCGCGATCGCGGGCGCCGTCAACGTCGCGCACACGCGACTGCTCTCGAGGCTCGCCGAGGTGCCGTCGGAGGATCCGTTGGTGATCCACTGCCAGAGCGGCATGCGATCGACGATGGCCGCCGCCGCCCTCAAGCGGCTCGGCCGCAAGCCCGTGAACGTCGCCGGCGGATACTCGGCATGGTCGAAGCGGCCCGCCGCCTGCGCCGCGGGACGTTGAGTGAACCCGGCTCCGCGCCGTCTCATGGCCCGCCGCTTGAACGGAGTGCGTCCGTGACGGATTCCCGCGCGTTGCGCGACGCGCCATCGTCCGCGGCTCGCCCGCCGATCTCGCCGTGGCGGGCGGCGGTCGTGCTGCTTGGCCTCGTAGCGGTGGCCGGACCGTGGGGCAGGGCGGACGTGGCGCTGCTCGTCGGCATCGCGATCGCCCTGCTGAATGCCGCCGAGTTCGTGGCGAGGGCGAAGACGCTTTCGAAGTGGCTGATCCAGATCTGCGTGGTCCTGCTGGGACTCCGTCTCGATCTCGCGTTGCTCAGGGACTCCGTCGTGGACGGGCTGGCGCTGGCGGTGGGCACGATCGTCGGCGCCGTGGTGGTCGGCCTGATGCTGGGACGGTTGTTGCGAACCGATCGTGAGACCTCGACGCTGATCACCTCGGGCACGGCGATCTGCGGCGGGTCCGCGATCGTTGCGGTGGGCGGCGCGATCGGTGCGTGCGCGTCGTCGATGGCCGTCGCCACCGGCGCGATCTTCATCCTGAACGCGGTGGGACTCTGGGTGCTGCCGCCGATCGGGCATGCGCTCGGGCTGAGCGAGATCCAGTTCGGGCAATGGGCCGGCGTGGCGTTGCACGACATCGCCTCGGTCGGCGGCGCCGCCAAGAGCTACGGCACAGAGGCGTTCGACACCGCGAACGTGGTCAAGCTGACGCGGGTGGTGTGGATCACCCCGCTCGCGCTGCTGGCGCCGCTCTTCGTCCGGGGGTCCGGACCGGAGGGCCGACGCTCTCCGTTCCCCTGGTTCATCCTCGGGTTCCTGCTGGCGAGCCTGCTGCGGACCCTCGTTCCCGCGCTCGATCAGGCCCAGGAGGGAATCGCGAGGGTCTCTGGACTCGGGTTTCAGGCGGCCCTTTTCATGATCGGACTCGGGCTCTCCCGCAAGGCGCTGCGCCAGGTCGGATGGAGGGCGTTGGTGCAGGCGACGTTGCTCTGGGTGCTGCTGGCCGGCGCGTCGCTGGAGGTCGTCCGCTGGGCCGGATCTCCGGACCCACCATCTCCAACCTCGGCGGCCTCGGAGGCGGAAGTTCCCTCCGATCCGAAGCCCCGGTTGGGCGACACTCCAGCGGCGGTGTCCCAGCCCGGCTCCGCGGCGGACCGTTCCCTCGCTGGGGACTGACTGGACGGGGGGGCAAACTTTGCGCGATCTTCACCGTACGGCGCCCGCCGGAGTGGCCGGGGCGGGGAGATTTCGCGGCCCGGCCCTTTCCTCCTCCGACGCCCGCCGGAGTCGACCCCGAGGTCTCCCATGAACAGCATCCGAACGACCTTTCCGAGCCTGCTTCTCTGCTTCTTCCTCGGCATCCTCCTCCTCGGCGCCGGCGGCGCGAGCGCCCAGGTCTCGGTCGACCCCGACCTGCCGGAGTACACCCCCGTCCAGGGAGTCT
>JBMTTG010000405.1:0-2260 GCA_049449095.1 Phycisphaerales bacterium
CGAGGCGACGGCGCCGCTCGCCAACGCATAGGCGACGAGGCTGCGGTCGAAGGGGGTCTTGGGCTCGCTGGTCGGAATCATCGTTTCTCCAACGCTTCACTCAGGCCGCGATCGGGCTCCAAACGGGCCTCGACCGACGAAACACGAGGCCCGGAACCCTGACGGCAATTGCCGAAGGACCCTCCGGAGTGTCGAGCGACCGGAGTGTGCCTCACCCGCCTCGCGGGGCAAGCCTCGCCCATCGACTTCGCCGCGATTCCCTTCGGATTCCGACTCCGTGTCCCCTCGATGGCGGGGGTCCGGCCGTCTGCGAGATCGCGACCACGCTCGGCGTCGCGACGGTCGCCGGCGGTGACGGGGCTCCTATCCTCCTCGTTCCGCCATGGCCGTCGCCGCCCCGATCGACGCCCTCGATGAACGCCCATTGCCGGTCGGACCGGTCGCGGGCGGCTTTCTGCTGTCGGTCCTGATCCACCTCGCGATCATCGTGCCGCTCCTCGTCGAGGCGATGCGCCCCGAGACCGCCCGCGGCGTGGTCGCCGATCTCCCTCCCGAGCCCGCGCCGGCGGAGGACCCGCGGACCGACGACCCCGAGGTGCCCTTGGGCATCGACGAGTCCGACGCGGTCACGCTCAACTGGATCGGCTACGAGGAGTATCAGGAGCACCTCGCCAAGCGAGCCGAGTTCGATCAGGCCGCCTTCCGCGACGAGGAGTCTGGCGGCGCCGAGGGGGATGTCGGCGCCGCGCTCTCGAAGCCCGGGGAGCAAGCGACCGAGGACCTTCCGCCCGGCGAGCAACCGCGTCCGGAATCACAGGCCGCAGCCGCTGCTTCACCCGAGACCCCGCAGACCGATCCGACCACCGGCGGCGCGCAGGTTCGTCCGAGCGAAACGCCGCCCGGCGGACGCGATGTCGGCGCCGCCGAGACGCCTGAAGAAGCGAAGGAGCCCCCGCGGTCGACGCCGGCACCCACGCAGGGCCCCGAGGCGCCGACCCCCGATGGCCCGCGGGTGCTGCCGGCGGAGGCACCCGACGTGGTCGCGCCGGGCAACGATCTTCCAGCCGGCACGCCGCGCGACGAGCCTCCACCGGTCGAGGATCCGGAGATCCCGAAGCCCGTCGAGGATCCGGCGCCGACCCCCGCCACCGACCCGCAACCCGAGCCGACGCCGTCGGCGCCGCCCGCGGACTCGCCCGACGAGCCGGCACCGCCGAAGCCTCAGCCCGAGACCGAGCCTTCCCCGAAGCCTGAAGAGCCCAAGCCCGAGCCAGAGCCCAAGCCCGAACCAAGCCCGACCCCGAATACGACGCCCAATCCGCAGCCGACCCCGACTCCAGCGCCCACACCGCAGCCGCCATCGGAGCCCAAGCCCGCCGGTGCGCCGCCCTCGGGCGAGACCGAGCCCGCGGCGCCGGGTCCGCCGAGACCGACCCCGCCGACGCCCGGCGAGAGTGCGCCGAAGGAATCCGACGCGTTCAGCGTGGTCGATGCGCCGCCCGAGACCTGGAGGTCCGGGCGCCCGCTCGCGATGAAGGGGCTCGAGATCCTCACGCGACGGCCTCGGTTGCCGCTCCTGACCCAGCTCACCACGCGACCGCGCGACCCGATCGTCGAGATGCGCTTCGACCGCACCGGCAAGGTGGTGCAGGCGACGCTGCTCGCCTCGACCGGTCACGAGAACGTCGATGGCCCGATCATCGACTCGCTCTACCGTTGGCGAGCCCGCGGCGAGTTGCTCGAGCGTCTCAAGGACGGGCAGGTCTACGTCTATCGGATTCGGTTGGTGATGCAGTAGGGACGCCGACGCGGCCGCGTGCGTCGGCGGAAGACGAACCCACCTGCAGCAGGATCACGCCGCGAGACGCAGGCCATCGCCGCGGTCGGAGTCGCGGCGCCGGTACTGCAGCGCGACGGTCGTGCGGCCATCGAAGCTCACCGACCGCACGACTTCGGCTTCGACCATCTCGTCGACCTTGAGAAAGCCGTCGGTGCGGCGAAGGCCCATGCCGATCCGCACCCGCTCGCCCGCGACGATCGGCACGCACTGGTTGAGCGTGACCATCGCGCCGCCCCCGGAGAGGTTGCTGGTGGTGCCGGCGACGAAGCGGTCGTCCGCCGGACGCCAGAGCTTGCAAGGCTGCTCGTGGGCGACTCGGGTGGTGGCTCGACGTTCGGCCGGAGGGGCGAGAACCGCGTTCATGGGAGTCGCATCGGCGGGTCTGCCGGGCGACTTGTGCGAAGGTGGCGGAATCGGGTC
>JBMTTG010000406.1:0-2202 GCA_049449095.1 Phycisphaerales bacterium
CGAACCGCCGGCGGCGACCTCGATCACGCCGTCGCCGTCGAGGGCCGAGGCGAGATCCGGCTTCTTCTCGCGGCGCTCGACCGCATGGTGCGCGAACTCGGGGCCATGCTGCTCGGCATCCGCACGACCGGTCGTGATCTCTCCTCCGTCGCGGGCGAGGTCCGAGAGACCGCGACCAATCAGCACCGCGTGGTGCAGGACCTGTCGAGTTCCGCCGCGGAGATCGCCGCGGCCGTCGAGCAGATGTCCGCAACCGGCCGGCAGCTCGCGACGACCGCGAGCGACGTGGCGTCGGTCGCCGATCAGACCGCCGATCGCGCCGAGCGGGGCCGCGAGGGACTCGACCGGATGCGCGACGCGATCGGCGGCGTCGAGTCGACGAGCCGCGCGGTGAGCGACCGCCTCGCGGAGATCCGCGAACGGGCCGACGGCGTCGGCGCGGTCGTCGTCGCGATCACGCGGGTCGCCAATCGCACGAACCTCCTCTCGATCAACGCGGCCATCGAGGCGGAGAAGGCCGGGCCGCACGGGCGCGGCTTCCAGGTGGTCGCGGCGGAGATCGGCCGGCTCGCCGACCAGACCGCGGCGGCCGCGCTCGAGGTCGAGTCGATCGTCACGAGCATGCAGGGATCGGTCGCGGAGGGTGCCGCGTCGATGCAGGGGCTGTCGCAGGTCGTCTCGGGCAGCGTCGAGATCGCCTCGACGGTCGCGGACGATCTCGCGGCGATCCTCGAGTCGGTCGCGTCGCTTCGCGACAACTTCGGGGAGCTCCGTGGCGGCATCGAGGCGCAGAGCGACGGCGCGATGCAGATCCGCGACGCGATGCGTCATCTCGCGGCGAGCGCCGAGACCGCCCGCGCCATCGTCGAGCGGCTTCGCCAGGCCGGCGACCGTCTCGAGCAGTCCTCCGGCTCGCTGCAGGGCTCCGTGGAGCGGTTCAGGCTGCCCGGTCGGTAGCGCCAGCCGATCGCTGCGAGCCTTGGAATCCGATCGGCGGTCTCCGCACCGGGCGGGAATTCCCTTCGCGCCGGGAACCATCCGAGACACACTCCCTAAAACCGATCGGCGATCGCGCCGAAGGATCCGGCTTGGATCAAGCGGCCTTCATCGGATCGGAAGGCACCACGAGGGACTCCCATGAACATCGACACCGTTCGTTCCATCCAGACGTCCATTCCGCTCGCGCTCTTCGCCGGCATCGCCGTCGCGCAGCCGCCGCCTCCTCCGCCCGCGGCGGAGGAACGGGTGATCGAACAACGGGTCGAGGTGCGGGTCGAGAACGGCGGGCCCCCGGAGGTCGTGATCAACGGCCAGCGGGTTGCGCCGGATCGCATTCGGCCTCGTGGCGATGGATCCTTCGAGATCATCGGCGGCCCCGGCGAGACGATCGTCGAGGTGATCGAGGTTCCGCGCGGACCGCAGCAACGCATGCAGGCGCCGCGTCCGATGATCGGCGTGGTGCTCGCACCGATCGACCCGTTGCTCGCGCGGCACCTCAAGCTCGATCCGGCGAAGGCCACCATGGTCGCGGAGGTGATGCCCGGAACTCCCGCGATGGCAGCGGGCATCGTCGCGGGCGACATCCTGCTCGAGATCGACGGCGAGCCCGCATCCATCGAGCGGATCGGCGAGGTCGTCGCACGGAAGGGCCCGGACGGCGAGGTCAAGGTGTGGGTTCTTCACGACGGCGAGAAGCGCGCGGTCAAGCTTCGGCCGCGGGTGATGACGCCACCGATGCCCGAGCCGCCGCCGCAGGGCATGCGTCCGATGCCGCGGCCCGATGGCCCGGGCATGGTGTTCGAGTTCGACGATCGTCAGGACCGTGGACCGCAGGGCGGCGAGTGGCAGGATCTGCGGGGCGCGCTCGATCGCCTGCGCGATCGCATGGGTGGCGAGGTCCGCGAGCGGCTCGAGCAGTGGCGCGAGCAGTGGGAAGGGCCGTGGGGCGAGGAGCACATTCGCCGACCGCTGCGCGAGTTCCGTGAACAGGCCCGACACGAGTTCGAGCGGATGATGCACGAGATGGAGCGCTACGAGCAGGAGATGCGCGAGCGCCTCGAGCAGCGCTGGCGGCAGATGCAGCAGGAGTGGCGGCGCATGAACGAGGACCTCGACCGCCGCGAGGCGCCGCGACGCCCCGAGGCGGAGGGCGACCGTCCTCGCGGCGACCAGCCTCCGCGCAGTCGTCCGCGTCGCGATGGA
>JBMTTG010000407.1:0-2197 GCA_049449095.1 Phycisphaerales bacterium
ATCAACTACAAGATCGGTGAGGTCCACGAAGGCGCAGCCACGATGGACTGGATGGAGCAGGAGCAGGAGCGCGGGATCACCATCACCTCCGCCGCCACGACGTGCGAGTGGAAGGGCTACACGATCAACATCATCGATACGCCCGGCCACGTCGACTTCACGGTCGAGGTCGAGCGGTCGCTGCGAGTCCTCGACGGCGCGGTCGCGGTCTTCGATGGCGTTGCCGGCGTGGAGCCCCAGTCCGAGACGGTCTGGCGCCAGGCGGATCGCTACAACGTCCCCCGCATCTGCTTCGTCAACAAGCTCGATCGCACCGGCGCTGACTTCTACATGTGCGTCGACATGATCAAGGACCGCCTCGGCGCGACCGCGCTCGTCCTGCAGATCCCGATCGGGTCCGAGGGTGACTTCCTCGGTGTCATCGACCTCGTGGGCATGCGTGCGCTGACGTGGCGCGGCGAGACCCAGAAGGGCGAGGACTACGTCGTCGAGGAGATCCCCGCCGACATGGCCGATCAGGCAGCCGAGTGGCGCGAGAAGCTCCTCGAGACCCTGGCTGAGGCCGACGACGCGGTTATGGAGAAGTTCCTCGAGGGCGAGGAGCTCTCGGTCGAGGAGATCCAGGCCGGCATTCGTCGCGCGACCCTCGCTGACAAGCTCACCCCCGTTCTCACCGGCTCGGCGTTCAAGAACAAGGGCGTCCAGCCCATGCTCGATGCCGTCGTCGCCTACCTCCCCTCACCGCTCGACGTGGCCGCCATCCAGGGCCACAAGCCCGGGCACGAGGAGGAGCTGATCGAGCGTCGCCCCAGCGATGACGAGCCGTTCTCCGCGCTGGCCTTCAAGATCATGAGCGATCCGCACCTCGGCAAGCTCACCTACGTCCGCATCTACTCCGGGCGCCTCGAGACGGGCACCGCGGTCCTCAACAGCACGAAGGACCGCAAGGAGCGCGTCGGCAAGATCTACCGGATGCACGCCAACAAGCGTGAAGAGATCGATTCGGTGGGCGCCGGCGACATCGTGGCCGTCATGGGTCTCAAGGACACCACGACCGGTGAGACGCTCTGCGAGCCGGGCAAGCCCGTCGTCCTCGAGTCGATGACCTTCCCTGCACCCGTCATCTCGGTCGCGATCGAGCCGAAGACCAAGAGCGACCAGGAGAAGCTCGGCACCGCGATCCAGCGGCTCGCCGAGGAGGATCCGACCTTCCGCGTCGCCAGCGACGAGGAGACCGGCCAGACGATCATCTCCGGCATGGGCGAGCTGCACCTCGAGGTGCTCGTCGACCGCATGCGCCGCGAGTTCAAGGTCGAGGCCAACGTCGGCAAGCCCCAGGTGGCCTACCGCGAGACGATCACCAAGGCGATCGAGAAGGTCGACTACACCCACAAGAAGCAGACGGGCGGGTCCGGCCAGTTCGCGAAGGTTCAGATCACGCTTGCGCCCAACACCGAGGGCGAGGGTGGCTACGAGTTCGAGAACAAGGTCACCGGCGGTCGCATCCCGCGCGAGTACATCCCCTCGGTGGACGCGGGTTGCCAGGAGGCCATGGAGTACGGCGTCCTCGCCGGCTACCCGATGGTCGACCTCAAGGTCACGCTGCTCGACGGTGCCTACCACGAGGTCGACTCATCCGAGCTTGCCTTCAAGATTGCCGGCTCGATGGTGTTCAAGGAGGCGGCCCGCCGTGCGGGTCCGGTACTCCTCGAGCCGATGATGGCGGTCGAGGTCACGACGCCCGAGGACTTCATGGGCGACGTGATCGGCGACCTCAACTCCCGCCGTGGCCAGATCCAGGCCATGGATGAGCGGGCGGGTGCGCGCGTCGTGCGCGCGGTCGTGCCGCTCTCCGAGATGTTCGGCTATGTGGGTGACCTGCGCAGCAGGACCCAGGGCCGAGCCAGCTACACCATGCAGTTCGACTCCTACGCCCAGGTTCCGCAGAACGTGGCGACGGAGATCATCGCGAAAGCTCGCGGCGAATAGTCGCGGATCGAAGAACAACCAGATAACCAAGACAAGCCCCGATCCGCGACAGTCGGACGGACCGAAACGAAGAGGAGCCCACCGTGGCGAAGGCGAAGTTCGAGCGGACGAAGCCGCACGTGAACATCGGCACCATCGGGCACATCGACCATGGCAAGACGACGCTGACCGCGGCGATCACCAAGGTCCTGCACGACAAGATGCCCGA
>JBMTTG010000408.1:0-2195 GCA_049449095.1 Phycisphaerales bacterium
TCGGGCGCGGCAGCGACATGGGAGGCGGAGCGTAGCGGGTGAGAAGAGGAGAAGAGGAGAGGAGGACCAGAGGAGACCTCAGGACTTGCCGCAACCTTTCACCGATCGCGGAATTCGCGCTTGGATCTCCTCGGCGGCGCGATAGAACCATCAGTCGCCGCTCGCCACGGCATCACGCACGGAGGCGTGACCCATGCCCACCAACAATCCGGTTCCGAGGTTCTGGTCGTCCTCGCTTGGGGCGATTGGTGTTGCCTTCGCCGCATCGCAGGCGACAGCGGGCATCGCGAACGATCCGGGCGACTCGGACTTCGGGCGGCCGCTCTCTTGGAGCGAGTGGAGCATGCTCGCGGAGGATGCGAGCAGCGCGGAACTGGTCGTGTGGCTCGAGGACGATTCGATCCCCTGGAATGCCTCTGCCGCGGCGGGCGAGCTGCTCGAACGGGTGCAGGACTCCGAACGGTCCGACGATGCGGTCGCGGCGCTGTGGCCCGCGCTCGAGTCGCCGGACCGGCAGGCCGCGAACGTCGCGGCCGGGCTTCTTCAGCAGGCGATCCTGCATTGGCCGAAGGACCGGCCGCCGCTGACCCCGACGCTTCGATTGCTCGAGGTCTCGGTCGACGAGGCGATCCGGTACCGCGGCTACGTCGGGAGCGGCTGGATTCCCGGCGAACTGAACACCCTCGACTCCGTCCGCTTCATCGAGCGCTTCGCCGCAGAAGCGGTGGCCTTCCTGCTCGACCGCTTCGAGAAGGCGTCGCGCCCGATCAGCGCGGAGCGGTGCTTCGACTGCGAACCGGGCACGCCGCAGGATGAGACGGCTCGCTTCATGGCCGCGTACTTCCTCGCCCGCGTTCCGGGCGTGCTTCCGATCGAGGTGCACGCGGCGCCGCTGATCGAGGCGCTCGAGGACAACTGGAGAAGCTACGACGCGCTCATGGGCATGGTGGCGCTCGACTTGATCGGGCCTCGCGCGGCGGGGCCGGTGCGCCGGGCACTCGCGGAGAGCACCGACGCGCAGCAGCGAGCGTGCCTTGGCATGCTGCTCGCGCACTGGGAGGCGCCGCCCGGATCGGATGGGCGCGAGCGGGCGATCGAGGCGCTGCGGAAGGTCCGGGTCACGTGGAAGGTGCGCGATCCCCTCGCGGAGTGGGCCTTCGACCTGCAGACCTACTGAGCGATACCTCGCCTCCGCCGGCGCAGCCGTATCACGATCCCTTGCCGCTCGGCGCCGCCGCATCCTTGGCAGAGGGCTCCGGCTCGCCGGAGATCGCACGGCCTCCAAGCGACTTCGAGCGATAGAAGCGGGCCTCGAAGCGCCGTTCGTTCCGCTCGATCGGAACCGCCGGATTGAACATCTGGCCGTCCCACTGGTTCCAGAGCACCGGGGAACTCGTCCACTGCTTGCGGAGTCCGAGGTTCTGGTCGTGCCACTCGACGCGATCGGCGCCGACCGTCTCGGCCGCAGCGACTGCCTGCGAGCTTGTCACCGCATCGAAGGAGTCGAAGTTGGAGTGGCCGATCCACCGTACCTCCGAGGCGGATGGCGTCTCGAGCACGACCTCGGCCGAGGAGGTCTTCGGCCATCGTTCGCCTTGGTAGTGCTCGAGGAACGGGTTCGAGCACGCGGCCAACAGGGTGGTCGATGCGAGCGGTGCGAGGGCGACTCGAAGGTTCTTCATGGCGGGGGATCTTCTGCTCGAAGCCGATCTTCGATGCGCCACGACTGTCAAGATTGCGTTACGGCGCCGCAGGCTTCGTCGCCGCCGTGGGAGCCGGGACTGCCGCCGGAGGACGGTGCCCGTCGGTGTTCGAGACCGGTTCGCCGCCGAGCGACTTCGAGCGGTAGAAGCGGGCTTGATAGCGGTACTGCTCCTCGACGACGGGCACCGGCACCGAGGTCATCGTGCCGCCCCAACCCCTGCCATAGGGACCCCAGCCGAAGGCGTTGCCTTGCCAGGTGTTCACGTAGACCGGCTCGTTCGTCCACTGCAACGTCTTGCCGAGATCGCGGTCGCTCCACTCGACGAGGTTCGCGCCGACCTCTTCCGCCGCCGCGATCGCATCCGAGTCGTGGAACTGACCGGTGCTGGTGAAGTCGGCGCGGCCGATCCACCGGGCGGTGTCTGGGCTCGGAGGCTGCATGACGACTTCGGCCGACGTGAGCGGTGGCCACCGTTCGCCGGAGTAGTTGG
>JBMTTG010000409.1:0-2184 GCA_049449095.1 Phycisphaerales bacterium
CCGATTGGTTCGTCTCCTCCTCTCCTCCTCTCCTCCTCTCCTCATCTCCTCTCTCCTCTCTCCTTACTCCTTACTCATTACTCCTCTCTACTTACTTCTCTGTCCGATCGCCGCCTCGTAGGTCTGCACACACTTCGCGGCCGCGCCGTCCCACGTGATCCCGCGAACCTCGAACTGCCCATGCTCGACGAGCGTGCGGGAGAGCGGTGGATGCCGAAGCACGGCGATGATCTTGTTCGCCATGTCGTCCACATCCCAGAAGTCGACCTTGAGCGCGTTGACGAGCACTTCGCTGACGCCCGAGCTCTTGCTGATCAGCACCGGCACGTTGTGGCTGAGCGCCTCGAGCGGCGCGATGCCGAAGGGCTCCGAGACGCTCGGCATCACGTAGAGATCGGCGATCGCGAAGACTCGGGCGATGTCCTTGCCCCGCAGGAACCCCGTGAAGAGCACCTTGTGGCCGATGCCCATCTCGGCGGCCCGCTGGATCATGCTCGCGGCGAGATCGCCCGATCCCGCGACGACGAACTTGACGTCCTCGACGAGCTCGAGCACCCGCTTGGCGGCGGCGAGGAAGTACTCGGGGCCCTTCTGGTGGGTGATGCGCCCGAAGTAGAGGACGATCTTGTCGCGCTGGCCGATCGGCTGCAGGCCCGCGGCGCTCGGCTCGAGGTCGACCCCGTTGTAGACGACGTCGATCTTCGCGGGGTTCACGCCGTAGCGGTTCACCGCGATGTTGCGGGTGAGCATGCTCACGGTGATGACGCGGGCCGCGCCGTGCATGCCGCGACGCTCGATGTTGTAGACCGCCTGGTTGACGTGCTCGCCGGAGCGATCGAACTCCGTCGCATGCACGTGGACGACCAGCGGCTTGCCGGTCATCCGGGAGAGCGTGAGTCCCGCCGGATAGGTCAGCCAGTCGTGGGCGTGGATCACGTCGAACTCGACGTCCTGCGCCGCGTCGACGCAGAACCGCGCGTAGCGATCGGCCTCCGCGACGAGGTCGCCGCTGTAGTCGGCGGCCATCGGGCCGTAGGCGCTTCGACGCCGCTCCGGCGGCCCCGCCTCCGGCAGCATCTCCACGAGCGTCAGGTCGAGCCGGTCCTCCGGCGATCCCTCGAAGCCCTCGGTGCCGCCGAGCCCGCCGCTGCGGGCGATCGATTGCAGCCGCGAGATCGAGAGCCCCCCCTCGGCGACGATGCGCTCCCACACGCCGCTCGGCGTGGGCGCGGCGGTCGAGGTGTACGCCGAGATGAACGACTCCGGCAGCGGCAGGAACTTCGTGTGGCGGAATCGTTCGGCGAGCGGGCCGATCCGGGCGGACTCGAGTTCCTGCCACCACGTCTCCGTGGAGACGCCGCGCGGCGGGTTCGACTCGGTCGGCGACTTGGCCGGGTTCGGAGCGGGCGCGGGGGCGGCAGGCGGTCCTTCGGAACGAAGCGGGAGCCGTCCGGGCGTGATCAGCTCGACGTGCGAGGAACTCTCCGGCGGAATCGGTCGCGGCAGGACGAAGGTGACCTGAACGCCCGCTCGATCGAGCGCCTTCGTGAGCCCGAAGCATGCGGTGCCAAGCCCGCCCGTGATGAACGGGGGGAACTCCCAGCCGAGCATGAGCACACGTGGAGGCATGAGGGGGAATCGCGGCGCGCCCGGCGATCGGGATCAGTCTTCGTCGGAGCCGCTCATGTCGCCCAACGCGCGGAACGCGGCTTCGTAGGCGAGCAGGAAACGGAGGGTCTTGTCGGCGTCGGCGGCGATCGGCGCCGGAAGCGGCGTCTCGAAGGTGTAGAGCAGGTCGTCGCTGCGGAAGTGCTTCACGACCAGCTCGGACTCCGGCACCTCGAGACCGAACTCGGCCAGTTCCTCCGCGACGAGCTCCTCGAGCGGATCGCCGTAGTGCATGAGGTCCGACTCGATCGACTCGCTCAGCCAGCGGTCCGGCGTGACGAGGCTCACCAGCACTCGGCCGTCCCGCGACTCGAGCCGGTAGAAGGCGTCCGCCGCGGCATCGCGAGCCTTGCAGGAGAGTCGACCGCCCTCGAACTCGATCGCGTCGAAGACGTCGCGGTCGCGAGCCGCCGAAGCGACGGGGGCGAGACGGTTGGAGGTTGAGGCGTCGTGGCTCATGGGAAGGGGCATGCGAGGACTCGGAGCGACCGAGGCTTGGTTCGGGACGAAGTGGAC
>JBMTTG010000410.1:0-2183 GCA_049449095.1 Phycisphaerales bacterium
GGCGGCGCTGCGCGGCGGGTGCGCAAGCCGCCGTCGCCGGCAAAGGCGAACCGGAGCGGCCGCGGGGCCTCCGAAGCCGAGCCGGGCGGCGAAGACGCGTCGCTGCCCGATTCGGCGACCGCGCCCGGGCCGATCTCTCGCCACGACGCATCGCCGCTTCGCCAGACCACGCCGGGTTCGACGGCGTCGGGCGCGAGCGCCGCGCGGATCAACCCAGCCGCGGTCGCGGGGATCGTCTTCTCGTTGGCCTTCGGCGCATCGACGAGCATGAACAGCCGATCCCGCGCCCGGGTCAGAGCCACGTAGAGGCAACAGAGCGTCTCGCGCACCTGCATGGCGTCGGTCTCCTCACGCACGCTTGCGAGATGCGGCACGAACTCGAGGCCCTGGATCCGACGGACGATGCGGCGAACGCCGCCGTCGCCATCGCGCGCGACGAGCACGTCGGCCCGCGGCTTCAGCGTGAACTCGAGATCGGGGCAGATCACCGAGTCGTACTCGAGCCCCTTCGCCTGGTGGATGTTGAGCACCGTGACCGCCGAACTCGACTCCTCGCCCACGCGGATCGCCTCGGCGGCCTGCATGAACTCGAGCGGACGCGACCATCCCACGCGGTCGCGGCGGCCCGCCTCGTCGAGGAGCCTTCGCCAGCGTCGCTGGTCGCCCTCGCTCAGTTCAGACCCCAACGACTCGCGGAGCGACTCGAGCACCGCCGCGTAGCCGAGCACCGCGATCCGCTGTCGCCAGTGCGCTGCCACTCGGTGCCGCGTCGCCCGATCGCTTCGCCGACCGAGACCCACCGCCGCGCCGAGCGGACTCGAGCCCACATGGAACGCGGCAATCGTGTGATCGGGATGCTCGAGGAACCGAAGCCATTCGAGCACCGCGTTCACCGCGGCGGAGTCTCGCAGCGAGCCGCCGCCCACGCCGACCGCCTCGAGGCCGTCGGCTCGCAAGGCGGCCAGCAGCTGCGCGACCGCGCGATTGCGGCGCACCACGATGCCGATGCGTCGGCCCGGATGGCGCTCCGAGAGTTCGCGCACGAGATCCCGCACCGCTCGCAGCCGCGAAGCAGGCACCACCGAACCGCCGCCGGCCGACGCCGACTCCTCGGACTCCTCCGCCTCGCCGCCGTCCTCCCCCTCGGCACTCCTCGCAACAAGGTGCAGTTCCGCGACGCCCGCTCGATCGACGTGCGCCCGATGCTCGCCGTAGACCGATCCCCACCACGCCGAGCCCCGCTCGGAGGCGCGCCGGGCAACCTCGTTCGTCGCAACCGATTCGAAGACCGCGTTGACCGCGTCGAGCACCGCCACGGAGGATCGCCGCGACTCGTCGAGCGTCTCCGCCTTGAACTCGACGCCTCCGCGGCCCGCGTCGAAGCGATCGCCAAGGTGCTCGAGGATCTCCGGATCGCCGCCGCGCCAGCCGTAGATCGACTGCTTCAGATCGCCGACGGCGAAGAAGCTCCGCGAGCCGTCGCCGGTCGCGGCGATCTCCGAGGCGAGCGGGCGCAGCGCGTCCCACTGGCTGCGGCTCGTGTCCTGAAACTCGTCGAGGAGCAGATGCTCGACCTTCGCGTCGATCCGCTCGAGCAGCTCCGAGTAGGGATGCACGCCGAGGTGAGTGCCGACCGCGCGGGTGACGCGGTCGTAGGTCACTTCGCCGCGCAGCGCCAGCAGTCGCTCACGCTCGCCCCGCACCAGCTTCGCCAACCGCGCCGACGCCTCGGTGCGGCGAAGCGCGATGCGTTCGATCTCCCACGTGAAGCGGCGAATGGCCGGCCCGAGCGCCGCCGTGATCCGCGGATGCACCGGCTGCTTGTAGAACGTGCCGTCGCCGGCGGCGAGCGGCTTCACGATCCCCTTGCCCAGCGCCGCCACCCAGGCCTCGAGCGGCACTCCGTCTCCGGAGGCCTGGGCGTCGCGGATCGCGGCAACGAGCCCGATCGTCGTGCGGATCGCGTTCGTCACCCGCTTGCCGCCGAGTTCCTTGCTGGTCTCGGCTTCGATCGCGAGCGCCTCGAGTCGCTCGAGGAACTCCGGCCACTCGATCTCGGGCGGCGGTTCGGGGAGCGCCCAGGACCACGCCGACTCGGGCGCTTCCTCGGCAAGGGCGGACAACGCCGACGAGGCGCCACCAACCAGCGACTCGACCCCGCGACCCGGATGACCCTCGGTGAG
>JBMTTG010000411.1:0-2155 GCA_049449095.1 Phycisphaerales bacterium
GCCGCGAGGTTCGCGTGAGTGGCGCGGCCGGTTGCAGGGGAGGCGACCTGCGGTGTGGTCGGAAAGGTGGATTGTAGGAACGCGATCGGACTGAACGACTGATTCGATAGGGACTCGTCGCCGCCGGCAGATCAACGAGTCACGCGGTGGCGGGCGAGCCGTTCGCCTCGATCAGAAGCGCCACGACTGAGCAACCGGTGGACCGCGGGCGTCTCGACCACCGAGCGCCGGTCTCGCGCGGTAGCGTTTCGTGTCTTCAGGAGCCACGCGTCATGCCATCAGCCACCGCCAAGCCCCGCACCAAGACCGCATCAACCAGGTCCTCGCCTGCTGCTCGCCGCCGCAGCGAACTCGCGTGGCTCAAGGAAGTCACCGCGATTCCCACCGCGGCTGGCCACGAGCATCGTGTGATCGCGTGGATCGAGCGTTGGGTGAAGGCGCGTCGGCATCTCGCGATCGATCGCGATGCTGCCGGGAACCTCTTCATCCGGCCCAAGGCCGCACCGCGGTCGAAGAAGTCCGCTCCCGCACCGATCCTCGTGACCGCGCACCTCGATCATCCGGCCTTCGTGGTGCTCTCCGAGCCTCGTCGCGGCGTGCTGGGTGAACTCGGATTCGAGCTCGACGTGGCATCGACCTCGCTTGCCGCGGCGCCTGCCGCGACCAAGGCCGGGCGCCGCCGCGGCGGACCGCATCCGGTCTCCACCGTCTCGATCACCTCGCCGCCCTCGCCCACGCCGATCCCACCCAAGGTGCTCGCGCGTCGCGGCACCTTCGTCCTGTGCGAGTTCCGTGGCGGCGTGCATCGGCCGTACTTCGAGGAGGCGGCGGTCGAGGTGATCGATGCCAAGAACCGACGCCACGGCGGGACGATCGTGGCGGTCTCCGACCAGGCGTCGCCGCATCGGCGAGTGATCGTCGAGCTCGCCGGAGGCTCGCCCGCGGTCCTTCCCGGCGATCTCGCCCGCTGGAGGTTCGACGGCCGCCTCCCTCGCATCGAAGACGGCCTGCTGTTTACCCACGCTTGCGACGATCTCGCGGCAGTCGCGGCGGCGCTCGCGCTCCTTGATCGCACGAGTCGCCGCAAGGAGCTCGCGCATCTCGGCCTGCTCTTCACGCGAGCCGAAGAGATCGGCTTCATCGGCGCGATCGCGGCGGCGAGGTCGAAGTCGATCGAGAAGTCGGCGCGGCTTCTCTGCCTCGAGAACAGCCGAAGCTTCGCGGAGAGCCCGATCGGCGGCGGCCCGATCGTGCGGGTGGGCGACCGCATCAGCGTCTTCTCGCCCGACTTGACGAACATCGTCTCGCAGGCGGCGACCGCGCATGCGGCCGACGAAGCCAAGGCTGGTCGGACCTTCAAGTGGCAGCGGAAGCTGATGGCCGGCGGCGCATGCGAGGCGACGGCCTTCGCCGCGTACGGCTACGCGTCGACGTGCCTGTGCCTGCCGCTTGGCCACTACCACAACATGAGCCGGATCGACGAGGCCGTGGCCGGCGAACGTCCGGCGAAGGTCGCGCCCGAGTTCATCTCGATCGAGGACTACCACGGCCTGATCGACCTGCTCGAGGCGGTCGTGTCGAGGCTCGACGCTCCTGACGCCGCGGGCCGAAACCGGCCGCTCATGGAGAAGCTCTTCGCCGAGCGGAGGACCGTGCTCGAGTGATCCGATCGAGCGGCGTCGGCGGTGTCGTGGAAGGAACACGGTGACCTGGCACCCTTCGTACCAAGAGCGTCCCGGTGACCCCACCGAGTCGTCGCGTCGACCGTGAAGGCGCTCCCGAACGCCCTCCCGATCGACGCCGATCCTTCTCTATAGTCGGGCGTCCATGAACGCCACCCAGACCGACTCCACGTCGCCCGCCGTGCCGACCGCCGACCCGGTCCGCCTCCTCGATGCCCGGTTCCGCGCCGCGATCTCGTCGGTGCTTGGCGTGGTTCCGGAAGCGTGCGACCCGCAGATCCGGCCCAGTGCCGATCCGAAGCACGGCGACTTCCAGTCGAACGCGGCGATGGCGCTCGCGAAGGCCCACGGCCTCAAGCCACGGGAACTCGCCGAGAAGATCGTCGCGGCGGTCGAGGTCGCGGACCTTGCCGGTCCGCTTGAGGTGGCGGGCCCGGGCTTCATCAACATCCGCCTCGACCCAGCCGCCTTGG
>JBMTTG010000412.1:0-2145 GCA_049449095.1 Phycisphaerales bacterium
CTGCTGCTCGGTGTTGGTGTACGTCCCGTGCGTCAAGTCCTGCAGGAAGACCGGCGGAATGCCCCAGATCCGCGCGACCTGCTCGACGACGAAGCGCTGCGCCTCGATCAGCTGCATCTTCTCCGCGTCGACGCCGATCTGCTTGATCTCCAGCCCGGCGGGCAGGACGAGCGCCTGCCGCGCCTCCTTGCTGGCGTCGCGGATCGTCTCGGAGATGTCCTCGCTCGCCCGGCTCATCGCGCCCGGGCTGGCGAAATTCCCCGTCACTGCGAAGGGAGGGACGCCGCCATTCGCGAACATCTTGGAGGCGTAGCGCGTCGTCGCGATGGCGTGGCCGATCGCGTCGCGGTTGGAATAGATCGGGGAGCGATGGCCGATCCCGTCCGGCCGCCGCATCAGCACGAGGTCCAGCACCTCGCCCGCCTCGTAGACCCGGACGCGCCCGTTCTCCCGCAATTCATAGCTCACCCGCCCGGCCTCGCGCCGGATCGTGACGGAGCCGAGCTCCAGCGGATGCAGCGCGATCACCTGGCCGGCCGGGCTCCGCTCGATGAAGGCGATCCCCCGCCCCTCGGTGAATTTCTGGTCGAAGAGGAACTTGAAGAAGTCGAAGGCGCTCATCGCCTCGTTCGGCGCGTCGTGCAGCAGCCGGTTCAGCGGCGAATTCGTCTTCGTCACCGTCCCGTCGCGCTCGCGGCGATAGACATGCAGCGGCAGCGCCGCCAGCGTGCCGGAGCGGAAGTTGACCGCCGCCCAGATCGCCGGCACGCCGAGCGCCGTCTCGACCGTCACGCTCACCGCCCCGTCCGGCTGCCAGAGCCCGAGCTGCGCGCGAAGATCGGAGCCGGCGGTCAGCCAGGCGACCTGCCGCTTCTCCGGCGCCGCCGCGGCGGGCGTCGCCGCCCCGCGCCGGAACAGGCGGGACAACACGCTCACGCCGCCGCCTGCGGCCGCGAGGCGCGGCGAAGGGAGAAGGACGGGTCGCGATCCCACGGCGTCAGCATCCCGCCCGCCGCCTCCGGATTCAGCTCCATGATCGCCCCCGCGTTGAACGTCGCGACCAGCGGGTCGATCTTCGCCGCCGCCGATTTCTTCACGACGTAGACATTCTTGCCGACGTCCTCGGATTTCGCATTGCCGACCGCCCAGCGCATCAGCTCGAGGTCGGAATGCGCCAGCTCGCCCGAAAGCAGCAGCCGCTCGATCCACCAGATCGCGGCGGAGAGCTTCCAGCTTTGCGGAATTGTTCGCAGCAGCGCCTCCGGCAGTCCGGCCGCCGCGAACGCCCCTGTCATTGCCGCCCGTTGATGCGTGTCGACGCCGACCGAGGCCTCCGCCGGCAGCAATCCCGCCTCCCAGACCCGGCGCACCAGCGCCGCGGCGTGCGCGTGGAGCCGCGCCGCGTCACCGTTCGGGAAGACGCGCAGCTCGCCCCGCTCCTTCAGGTCCGCCAGCTTCGCCGCGTTCTCCGGCCGGGCGGAAAGCGCCTTCTCGACGCAGAGCGCCTCGTTCCAGAGCAGGATCCGCCCGGTCTCCCGCTCGCGCCCCATCACCGCGACGCCGAAAAGGTCGCCGCCGCCGCCCGCATCGAATCCGAGCGCGACGCATTCGCTGCGCGCCAGCACGGCGTCGAGCGTCAGCCCCGGCTCCGCCGCCGCCGGCCAGTCGTCGGCCCCCGGCCAGCGGTCCTCGTGCAGCCCGAGCCCGATCTGGATGTTGAGATGCTGGCTCGCCCAGATCTCGATCGTCTCGTCGGTCTTCTCCTGCGCCGCCTCCCAGTCGGAGACGAGCCGCGGGAGGGAGATCGAGCGCCCGAGATTCGGCAGCACCATCGGCCAGAGCGCCGGGTCGCGCCAGGCGGAGGAGCGCTGCACGTCTTCGGGGAACTCGTAAAGGATCGGCAGCATCCGCGCGCCCTTCACCTTCCCGTCCCGGATGCGCCGCGCGAAGCCCAGCTCCTCGGCGAAGACGCCATGCGGCGGCTTGTCGGACTGCGTCGTGATGAAGATCAGCAGGCTTTCCGGGTTCGTCACCATCCCGCCCCGGATCTGCATGATGACGTGTTTCGCGTGCCGGTCGTTCGCCATCTCGTGCAGCTCGTCCACGATGGCGACGAAGGGGATCGAGCCGACGACGACCTTCTTG
>JBMTTG010000413.1:0-2123 GCA_049449095.1 Phycisphaerales bacterium
CGTCCGTCGCCGGAGACCGACGCCGCGCTGCGAGCCAGGAACTGCCGCTCGAGCACGCCTCCGCGGACCTCGACGAATCCGCCGCGCAGGCCGGCGCGTGAACCCGAAATCGAGCCCGAGAGCAGGATCAGTCCGCCATCGGCCCCGAAGTCAATGGTCGGCCAGTCGAGCGACTCCTCTTCGAGCAGTTCGACCACGAGCGTCGCTTCGATCGGCGTGCTCCCCTCGAGCATCGCCGCGGCGTCGAGGCCATCCGGCACCAACCAGTTCGACGGATCGCGCGGGTTCGATCGATCGCCATTGCCGGACCAGTGCCACGCACCTTCGGGAATCGGGCGATCCCCGACGACCGACTCGACGGCCGGCGGCGGTGGTGGCGGCGGTTCGTAGACGGGGTTCCACCGCTCGCGATCGCTCGGCGTGCGCGCGGCGAAGATCGCCTCCGCCTGCGCCACCAGATCCGGCCGCGTCGCGGCAAGGTCGTTCGCCTCGTTGGGATCGATGGCGAGGTCGTAGATCTCGATCGGCGGCGACTCCTGGGTGCGGATCTCGCGACGGATCGCCTTGATCGATCCGAATCGCGCCGCGACCGACGCGCTGCCGGAGGGCTGCTCCCAGTAGAGCGGCGGCCTCGACTCGGGCGCCTCGCCCGCGATCGCCCCGGCGAGGCTGATCCCCGACGGTGCGGTCGCGCTCGGTGCTCCCGCCAGTTCGAGGATGGTGGGAAAGAGGTCGTAGCCGACCACGGGGAGATCGCATCGACTGCCCGGCTCGGTCACGCCTCGCCATCGCACGATCATGGGCACCCGCAGCCCACCCTCGTAGAGCTGCGTCTTGTGGCCTCGGAGATCGCGATTGCTGCGAAAGAACTCCGGATCGAAGCCGCCGATGTCCCAGGTCGCGCCGTTGTCGCTCGTCACGATGAAGATCGTCTCGTCGGCAAGACCCATCGCCTCGATCCGGTCGACGATCGCCCCGAAGGCCGCGTCGGCGCGGGAGACCATCGCGGCGTAGGTCGCGCGAGGCTCCTCGCAGGGGAGATACCAGCGCGTGCCGTCGTAGGGCGCATCCTCGAAGCTCCCGCGGTACTCGGCGATCGAATCCTCCGGGGCCTGCAGCGCAAGATGCGGCACGATCGTCGCGTAGTAGAGGAAGAACGGTCGATCGGGCGTCGGGGCGATCGCCTCGTCGAGCCACTCGAGCACCGCCGCACGCACGAGATCGGGCGCGTACTGCGCGCCGGTCAGCCCGCGATCATTGCCCTCGAGCACCACCTGCTCGCGATCGTCGAAGAGATACCGCGGGTAGAAGTTGTGCGCGTTGCGCTGGCAGAGGTAGCCGTACCAGCGGTCGAAGCCGAACTCGAGCGGATGGCCCTCCATCTCGCCAGGCCCGCCGAGACCCCACTTGCCGACCGCCATCGTCGCGTAGCCTCGGCGGGAGAGCGCCGTCGCGATCGTCTCGGTGCCCGCGGCCATCGCCGGCTGACCGCCGTAGGTCCCGTCGGGGAGATTGGCGACCTCCATGTTGTCGCGGATCTGGCAGCGACCGAGATCGAGACCGGTGAGCAGCGAAGCCCGGCTCGGCGCACAGACCGACGCGGAGGCGTAGGCCTGCTCGAACAGGACGCCGTCCGCCGCCATCGCATCGATCCGTGGCGTTCGGATCACCGGGCTGCCGGTGCATCCGAGATCACCGACGCCGAGATCGTCGAAGAAGAACAGCACCACGTTCGGTGGCCGCCTCGCGGTGGGTTGCGCGTCCCTCCCCGCCGTCGACGCCGCGCTCCCTTGCGAAGCCTTGGCCGAGACGCATCCGCCGCAAAGCGCGATCGCCGGAAGCACGGCGAAGAGCGAAACGAGGATCCGAGTGGTGGCGGGCATGGTCTGGCTCCTGCGACCTCGGTCGGCGGTGTCCGTCGCCGATCCATGAGCGCGGCCCCATCTTGGGCTTCGAAACCGGTTCGTCCAGCGCTCGGGTCGCGACCGTGACATTCCGAGTCGGCTCGCACACCGACTCGGTCTGGCGATGAACGCGCCACGCCTGTCGGTCGCTTGCACCGATCGATCCGAGCGAGGACGCTCGGAGCATGATGCTTCAGCAGATCACCGTTGGCGTCGCCC
>JBMTTG010000414.1:0-2112 GCA_049449095.1 Phycisphaerales bacterium
CCGAACCCGCCGGGCGACCTCAACGGCGACGGCCTCGTCAACGGCGCCGACCTCTCGATCTGCCTCGGCGACTGGGGCACCTGCCCGCCGAAGGGAACCTGCCTCGGCGACATCAACGGCGACGGCGTGGTGAACGGCGCCGACCTCTCGATTCTTCTCAGCAACTGGAGCTGATCGGGACCGACGCTCGGCCACGACGTTCCAAGGCCGAACCTGTTCGTCACGACACCGCCCCCGGCCTCGCGCCGGGGGCGGTTCTCGTTGGCGATGAGTTCGACGCGTCGCTACGCGGGATCGAGGCGCTCGACCCGATCGACCTGCGACATCAGGAGATGCAGCCGAAGCCGCTCACCTCGCTGCGGCACGCCGCCGATCGCCGAAGCCATGACCCGAAACGGCGCCGGCTCGGCGCCGGGCGGCGACGCCAGCAGATCGACGTAGCCGTCGCCGTGGATCGAGATCGCTCGTGCGTCGTGCACCTCGACGTCGACCGAACCGACAAGCGGCATCCACGACGCGGTCACTTCGCCACCGCCTTCGCGCGGCTCACGACCCGCACCTGCGCGAACTGCCGGTGTCCCTCGGGACCGCCGCGATAGCCGTAGCCGGAGTGCCGGGCGCCCACCCAAGGGGTGCCCTCCGCGCCGCCGCATCCGCGATTCACGCCCACCATGCCGGGGGTGAGTCGATCCGCGACCGCCTCGGCCCGCGCTTCGGAGCCGAAGACGGCGCCGCCGAGCGCGTAGGGGCTGTCGTTGGCGAGGTCGATCGCCTCGTCGTCGGTCGAGAAGGTCATCACGCAGGCGACCGGGCCGAAGGTCTCCTCGCGCATGATCGGCATCGAATGGTCGAGGTTCGAGAGCACCGTGGGCGGCACGAAGTTCCCTTCGCCGGAGGTTCCGCCGAGCAGCAGCGTCGCGCCGCGGCGCACCGCGTCCTCGATCTGGCGAAGCACCATCGCCTTCTGTCTCGCGTGCACCATCGGGCCGACCGCCACGCCGGGTTCGGTCCCGGCCCCCTGCTTGAGCGCCGCGGCCTTCTCGACGAGCAGGCTCGTGAAGCGCTCGGCGATCGGCGAGGCCACGTAGATCCGTTCGGTGCTCACGCAGACCTGTCCCGCGTTGCGGAAGCAGTTGCGGGTCGCGAATGCCGCAGCCGCCTCGACGTCGGCGTCTTCCAGCACGACGAGCGGATCCTTGCCGCCGAGTTCGAGGATCACCCGCTTCAGCCCGGCGCCGCTCGCCTCGAGGATGTCCGCGCCGGCGGCGCGGCTCCCGGTGAAGACGACGAGCTGCACGTCGGCACGCACCATCGCCTTGCCTTGACGTTCGTCGCCGTGCACCACCTGCAGCACGCCGCGATGGTCCGCGGCCTCGAGCGCCTCGACGATCGGGTTGGCCCACGCCTCGCCGACGAGCGGCGTCTCCTCGGAGGGCTTGAAGAGCACCGCGTTGCCGGCGACGAGGGCCGGCAGCACCGACTCCTGCGGCATCAGGATCGGGAAGTTCCACGGCGTGATGACCGCCGCGACGCCGAGCGGATCGAACCGCAGCCGGCTCGCGGTGCGTTCGTCCTCGCGGACGATCGGCTCGAGGCTCGCGGCGATCTCGCGCAGCGCCGGCACGAAGGAGTCGACGCCGTACTTCGCCTCGCCCTTGCCTTCCGGAAGCGGCTTGCCCATCTCGCGGGTCACGAGGGTGCCGAGCTCCTCGATCCGCTCGCGAAGCCGAGGCTCCGCGGTCGGGAGAATCTGCGCGCGTGCCGTCGGCGTGAGGCGTCCCCAGGAGCGTTGGGCCGTGGCCGCCTCCGCGACGAGCGTTGGGATCGCCTCGACCGGCGTCATCTCGACGGTCCCAACGACCTCCCCGGTGGCGGGATCGAGCGAGGAGAGGCGTTCCGGCTGGTTGGGGGTTGGGGGCATCGGGCGAGAGAGGAGTGAGTAGAGAGGAGTGAGGAGAGCGAGAAGAGTAGAAGAGGAGAGGAGGAGAGGAGGAGACGAACCTGGTCGCCAACCGTCGGCAGTTCGCATCAGGTGCAGCGCTTCGCCGTCCGGGTCCATCGCGTCCATCCAGTCCATCCCGTCCATGTGACCGCCCGCCGAGCGAAGCGAGC
>JBMTTG010000415.1:0-2110 GCA_049449095.1 Phycisphaerales bacterium
CACCCAGGGGCGGCTCGACGCCCTGCTCGGGTGGGTCCGCCAGCGCGCGGACGCCGCCACCGACGTGGGTCCGATGATCGACGAGGGGGCGGCGGCGATCGCGTCGCCAGTGCTCGAAGGTCGACTCGAGCACATGCTCCGCGGCGATCCGGAGCCGAAGGCGGGCGCGGCGGGCTGCCGCCGCGAGCAGCCCCCGCGACGGCGCGACCAGCATGCTGACCACGAAGATCGATCCGGCGACGAGCACGTTCACCGCACCCGCAGGCTTGCGGGGCAGGAGCGCCGAGACGACCGCGCCGAGGTAGCCGCCGGCGGCGCCGAAGCCCGCGGAGAGCCAGAGCAGCGTCGACAGCCGCTCGGTCCAGAACCGCGCGGCGGCCGCGGGAATGATCAGCATCGCCACGACGAGGATCAGGCCCACCGCCTGCAGGCCCACGACGGTGACCACCACGACGAGCGACATCATCGCGAGGTCGACGCCGCCGATCGGCCAGCCTTCGCTGCGGGCGAAGGGTTCGTCGAAGGCCACGAGCGCAAACTCCTTCAGGAAGAGCCGCGCCGCAAGCAGGCTCAGCACGGCGATCGATCCCATGGCGATCGCGTCGGCGGCGCGCATCGCCGCGGTCTGTCCGTAGATCAGGTGGTGGATGCCGGCGGCGCCCGCCGGGGCGGTGGTCTGCACGATGCTGAGGAGCACCACGCCGATCGCGAAGGAGACGCTCAACACGATCGCGATCGCCGCATCCTCGCGCAGCCTCGTGAAGCGCAGGATCGCCTGCACCGCGAGCATGCCGGCGATGCCGGTCGCGGCGGCACCGGCGAGCAGCAGCGGCATGCTCCGTCCCGCGGCGCCGAGCGCCGAGGCGGCGAGGAAGACGATCGCGATGCCCGGCAGCGTCGCGTGCCCGAGCGCATCGGCCATCAACGATCGCTTGCGAAGGAGCGCGAGCAGCCCGACCACGCCCGCGGCGAGGCCGAGCAGGGTGGTGCCCGCGACGACCACCGAGGTGTTGAAGCCGGCCCGAAAGAGCAGGGTTTCGAGCACCGCGGACCAACACGGCGCCGCGTCGCCGACCTCGGGCAGCGATGCGGCGATCGTCGATGGCGCGAGGCGCATCGCTCAGCGTCCCGCGGAGGTTCGCGCGATCGCCTCCGCGGCCTCGGAGAGCAGCGTCAGCCGTCCGCCGTAGGTGCGCTGCAGGTTCTCGCGGGTGAAGGCCTCGCGCACCGGACCGGCCGCGACGACGCGCATGTTGAGGAGCAGCACCTCGTCGAAGTACTCCGGCACCGTCTGCAGATCGTGATGAACGACGACCACGGTCCGTCCCTGCTCGCGCAGTTCGCGCAGCACCTCGACGATCGCCCGCTCGGTGGCCGCGTCGACGCCTGCGAAGGGTTCGTCCATGAAGTAGAGGTCGGCCTCCTGCGCGAGCGCCCGCGCGAGGAACACCCGCTGCTGCTGCCCGCCCGAGAGCCGGCTGATCTGCCGATCGGCAAGATCGGCGAGTCCCACGCGGTCGAGGCACGCGAGCGCGGCGGCGCGATCCTCGCGCGAGACGCGACGGAACCAGCCGATGCGTCGGTACCGGCCCATGCACGCCACCTCGAGCGCGGAGACCGGGAAGTCCCAGTCGACCGACTCCCGCTGCGGCACGTAGCCGATCCGGGCGCGGGCTTCGCGGTAGGGCAGACCCCAGAACGCCACCTCGCCTGCCGCGGCGGGCACCAGTCCGAGGCACGCCTTGATGAAGGTGCTCTTGCCGGCGCCATTGGGGCCGACGATCGCGACGAGCCGATTCGCGGGCGCGTCGTAGTCGACATCCCAGAGGACGGGCTTCCGCTGATACGCGACCGTCATCGCATGCACCGAGAGCGGGCTCGCCGTCGAGTGCTCGGGGCGTTCCGCGATCGAGTCGGTCGGCAGGCGGGTGCGGTCGAGGGGGCTCATGGTGCGTCGAGGCCGCGCGGCGGCGAGAGGCCGTCGGACGGCCCGCGATCATAGCCGTGAGTTTGACGGATCAAACTTCGATCGGCCCGCCGGCGGGAGGGCCCGGCCTTGGCCCGGGCGGAGTCGTCACCCCCGCCCGACCGTCACCCTCGCCGCCGCCGC
>JBMTTG010000416.1:0-2105 GCA_049449095.1 Phycisphaerales bacterium
GGTGCTCGTCGAACTCAACACGGCGCCGGCGCACAACATCCCGAGCGGGGATCGGATCGTGTAGGGCGGCGTGCGCTGCCGGCCTACTCGATCCCGGTCCCGTCCCAGCGCACGAACGCCTCGACCGCCTCGTACTCGGGAAGGCCGAGCGCATCGAGCCGCTTCGCGGTCGCGCGGTTGCGGTCCTCGGCGCGTTGCCAGAACTCGCGGTCGTCGGGCCCGGGAAAGAGCGGGCGGTCCTTCTGGCTCTGGTGCCGGAAGATCGCCTGACGCTTGCGCGAGACCTCCGCCGGCGAGAGCGGCACCGCCATGTCGAGGCGATCGACCTCCCACTCCTGCCACGCGCCGCGGTAGAGCCACACCTCGCAGTCGCTCGCCCAGGCATCGCGCTCGGAACGCTGGCAACGATGCATGGCGCGAAGCACGGCCGCGAGGCATGAGCGATGCGTGCCGTGCGGATCGGAGAGATCGCCCGCGGCGTAGACCTGATGCGGCTCGATCGAGCGCAGGAGTTCGGTGGTGAGGTCGACGTCGCGCTCGCCGATCGGGCTCTTGCGGACCGTGCCGGTCTCATAGAACGGCAGATCCTGGAAGTGGAGCCGATCCTCCGGCACGTTGCAGGCGCGAGCGGCGGCCTTCGCTTCGCCGCGGCGGATCAGAGCCTTCAACCGACGCACCGCGGGCGAGTCGGGGACGCCGGGCGACTTCGTGCGAAGTTCCTTCTCGACCTCATGCTCGAGTCGTTCGAGGCCTCCCGACTCGAGGCCGAAGATCTTGCCGTACTCGGCGGCGAAGTCCGCGAAGCGCAGCGCGTCGGCATCGAAGACCGCGATCGATCCGGAGGTCTGGTAGGCGATGTGGACCTCGTGTCCCTGATCGACGAGCCGGATGAGCGTGCCGCCCATCGAGATGACGTCGTCGTCGGGATGCGGACTGAAGAGCAGGATGCGCTTGGGGAAGACCCGATCGCGCGGGCGATCGATGTCGCCGGCCCGCTTGCGCTCGCGCGGCTTGCCGCCCGGCCAGCCGGTGATCGCCGCCTGCAGGCCGCGGAAGACCTCGAGGTTGATCTCGTGTGCGCCGCCGCGGCTTGCCAGAAGATCTTGCAGGCCGTGCTCGTTGTAGTCCTCCTCGACGAGCTTGAGAATCGCCCGCTGCCGCTCGCCCGCGAGCCAGATCACCGCCTTCTTGACGAGCGGCGGATCCCACGTGCAGGGACCGATCCGCCACGGCGTCTTGATGCGCACGAGTTCGGCCGAGGCCGCCTCGTCGAGCAGGATCGTCGCGTCGGGATGCTTCTGGAGGAAGCTTGCGGCGATCGACTCGGTGACCGGGCCTTCGACCGCCTTCGCGACGACGGGGGCCTTGCCTTCGCCGAAGGCGAGCATGACCACGCGACGCGCGTCGAGGATGGTGCCCACGCCCATCGTGATGCCACGCTGCGGCACGTGCTCCTCGCCGAAGAAGTCGCTTGCGGCGTCCTTGCGGGTGACGCGGTCGAGGGTGATGAGCCGCGTGCGGCTCTCGCGACCCGAGCCCGGCTCGTTGAAGCCGATGTGGCCGGTGCGGCCGATGCCGAGGATCTGCAGATCGATGCCGCCGGCGTCGGCGATCGCACGCTCATAGGCGAGACAGGCCGCGGGGATCTCGGATTGCGGAAGGCGTCCGTCGGGAATGTGGACGTTCGCGGGGTCGATGTCGACGTGCGCGAAGAGATGCTCCTGCATGAAGCGGCGATAGCTCTGATGGCTCGCTGGATCGATCGGCCAGTACTCGTCGAGGTTGAAGGTGACGACGTTCGCGAAGGAGAGGCCCTCCTCGCGATGCATGCGGACGAGTTCCTCGTAGAGCGTGGTCGGCGTCGAGCCGGTCGCGAGACCGAGCACGCAGCGACGGCCCTGTGCAGCGCGGCTTCGGATCAGCGCGGCGATCTCGGTCGCGAGCGCCCGCGAGGCGCTGCGGGCATCGCGATGGATGCGGACGGGCACCTTCTCGAAGGGCGAAGCGAATGGCTGCGGCGTTGGGGCGGAATCGGGCTCGGAGCGCGTGAACGTCTCGATCGTGGCGGGGTGCGCTGGCATGGAGGCGATGCTAGCGGAGGGTGA
>JBMTTG010000417.1:0-2100 GCA_049449095.1 Phycisphaerales bacterium
GGGCCATGGGTGGTCTCCTCGAGGCCGCGCGGGTCGTCGCGAGCGTCGAACTCGCGTGCCGGTGGGGATCGTTCAGCCGCCGGATGCGGATTCGCCCGATCCGGAATCCGTCGACGAGGCGTCGCCGTCGCCGCTGCTCGCGGCCTCGTCCTGCGTGGCGGAGGTCGAGGCCGGCGTGGTCTGGCCGAGCTTGATCGGCTTGTACTCGGAGTCCCGCTTGCGAACGATCGTCGCGCTTCGCAGCGCGTCGTCCATGCGCAGGCTCCGCGCGACGTCCTCGCCCTCGATCACGCGGCCGAAGACGGTGTACTCCTCGTCGAGGTGCGAGGTCGGCACGACGGTGATGTAGAACTGGCTGCCGGCGCTGTTGGGCTTCGCCTTGCCCGGGCGCTCCGGATCCGAGGGCTTCGCCATCGCGAGCCGGCCCGCGAAGTGCTTGCGCTTGTCGCTGCGGCTGCTCTCGTCGGGAATGGTGTAGCCCGGGCCGCCTTGGCCGGGAGCACCGCTGGCGCCGGCGATCGTGTTGGGATCGCCGCCCTGGGCCATGAAGCCCGGGAGCACCCGGTGGAACTTCGTGCCGTCGTAGAAGTCGCCCTCGACGAGCTCGATGAAGTTGGCGACGGTGTAGGGAGCCTGATCCTCGAAGAGCTCGAGGACGATCACGCCCTTGCCCGTGTCGAGGCTCACCCGCGGCAGATCGTTCTTCTCCGCCTCGGCGGCGAGCAGGGCCTCCTCCACCGCCCACGCCTCCGCGAGCGTCTCGAGCTGAAGCTTGAGGGCCGTCGCCTGCGAGGCGACGGTCGCGGCGCCTTCGCCATCGGTCGGCAGCTGCTCGAGCACCGCGAGCGCCTCGGCGAAGCGATTGAGGTTCATGAGCATGCGGGCCTGATCGAGCATCGCCTCGGGCATGCCCGCGAGGGACGGATCGGAGAGGACCTCGAGCGCCGCATCCCACCGGTTCGCCTGTCCGCGGGCCTGCGCCCACCGGCGGCGGATCGCGGTGTTGTCGGGCGAGCGATCGAGGATCGTCGCGAACGCGGCGTCGACGCGATCGTCCTCGCCGAGCCAGAGCGAGATCTGCAGATCGAGCACCGTCGGGCGTGCGTCGTCGGGGTTCGCGGCGGCGTAGGCGTCGAGTTGCCGTCGCAGCGCGAGCAGTTCCTGCCGTTCGGCGGTGCCGATGCCGCGGCGGCTCATGAGGTATCGGGAGAGCTGGTCGAACTCGGCGCGGAGACCGTCGAAGGAGTCGGCGGCGGGCGTCGTCTCCTGCGTCGCGGCGACGGCGGAGGCGGCGAGGGCAAGCGGCGCCGCGAGCGCGGCAGCGAGAAGGGTCGATCGCATGGTCACGGGGTTCCGGGAGGGCCGTTCGAGTCGGCGAAGCATGGCGTCGAGAGGGAAGGGCTCAGGCGGGGTAGGTCGCGGAGGTCTTGTCGGTCTCCCACACCGTCACCGATCGAAGGTTTCCGCCAAGGGCGGCGATCGGTTCGCGGAGCCGTCCGTAGGCGACCGCGGCGATGTGCTCGACCGACGGGTTCAGCGTACGGAATTCCTCGCAGTCGAGGTTGAGGTTGCGGTGGTCGAAGCGATCGATCACCTCCCGGCCGACGATCGTCTCGATCGCGGGCATCGAAGGGCCGTCCGTCCCGCCGAGGGGGGCCTCCACGCAGGTCTCGACCTTGTAGTTGTGGCCGTGGCCGTGCGGGTTGTTGCACTTGCCGAACATCTTGCGATTGGCCTCGTCGTCGAGGTCGGGGCAGTGCAGCCGATGCGAGGCGGCGAACTCGAATCGCTGGCGAAGCAGCACGGCGGACGTCTCGGTCACGGCGGGAGCCTCCGGGGCGGCTGGCGCGGCGAGCCACTCGATGGCGTGGAAGGGAGTCAGGCGCAGGAGCAGGCCCGACAGCGGGATCGGAAGCCGCTGGCCAAGCCGGCTGGCGGCATCGAGAAGCAGGCGGATCGGATCGACGTCGTCATGGCGAAAGGCCTCCTCGAACCGCGGCACGATCGTCTCGCGCACCGCGGCATCGAGATGCTGGATGCCGATCAGATAGCCCGTGATCGGATCGGGCTCGCCGATCACCTCGACCTCGAGCTCGAAGG
>JBMTTG010000418.1:0-2097 GCA_049449095.1 Phycisphaerales bacterium
GGACCGTCGTCGCCGCGGAGGCTCATGACCCGCCGAATCTCAACGCGTGGGCTTCGCGCGGCGCGCCGGCTTCGCGCTCGCCTTCCGGCCCGCCTTGGCGGCCGACATCTTGAACGCGCCCGCCCGCTCGATCACATGTCCGCACGCCTTGCAGGTGCGCCGCTTCACCGGCCCGCCCCAGAAGCGCTCCATGATGATCTTGAGGTCCTCGTCGATCTTCTTCAGGCGCCACGTCGCCTCGTGCACCAGTTCGTCGCACTTCGGGCAGTACCAGCGAAGCCCGTCCTTCTGGCCCTTGGGACGCGGGAACTCGACGATGAGGCCGAGCGTGCCCGCCGGGCGCTGCGGTCGATGCGGCACCCACTGCGGCAGCAGGAAGAGCTCGCCCTCACGGATCACCACGTCATGCGGCGGGCTTCCATCGAGCGGGCGCACGCGCACCGCGATGTCGCCCTTCAACTGATAGAAGAGCTCCTCGGTCGGATTGACGTGGTAGTCGTTGCGGGTGTTGGGCCCGCCGGACACGAACACGATCGCGTCCTTGCTCGCGGTGAAGAGCTGCCGGTTGCTGACGGGCGGCTTGAGGTTCCTGCGGTTCTCGCGGATCCAGCGGTCGAGATGCAGGATCGGATAGTTCGCGGGGGTGGTCCGTTCGGCGGTCCGGCGCGTGACGCGCTTCTTGGAAGTGGCCATGGCCGGCACGATACCGGGAGCGCGTCGCGTGGTCGCGCTCAGGAGGCGATCGAGCGCGCCCGATCATCGACGGACGGGTTCGCCCGAGTCGTCTCGCCGTTGCGTGCTGCGGGCCCCGAGGAGCGCCGGAGCGGACGGACGACGAAACCGGCGAGCGGCCCTGGCTTCGCGGGACGCGGCGGCCGCGGCTCCGACTCGACCTCCACTTCGAACGCGGGTCTCGCGGGCGCTCCGGCGTCTCGGGCGTCGACGCCGACTTCGCCGACGACGGCTCCGAGATCACGCGGCTTCGAGCACGAAGGCGCCATCCCACGATCGCCCCCGCGGCGACGAGGGCGATCCCGCCCAGTTCGAGGATCCAGTTGAATCGCATCCCGACCCACGTCTCGCCGAGGCCTTGATCGACCCGATGGAACGAGGCCGCGCGCACGACGATGAACGCGAGCAGGAACGCGAAACCCACGAGCGCGAGCGTGCACTCGCGCCAACGCCGCCGCAGCAGCCAGGCGACCAGGATGAAGCCCAGCGCCGCCATTCCGGCGATCGCCGCGATGAACGCCATCTGATACTCGCGGCGGTCCTCGTACCAGCCTTGCGCCTTCGCCGCGTCGCGCCCGATCTGGGTGAGCAGGCTCTGCAGGTCGAGCTGCTTGTTGACCGCCAGCAAAGTCATCGCCGCCGCGAGGGCGAGCGGGAGCAGTCGTCCCCGTCCCACGGGCTTCGCCCAAAGCACGCACAGCACTGCTGCGACGAGATACCCCGCGACGGTCGCCCAGCCCATCGGCGTCGGATCGCCGATCCCCAACACCCACCGACCGTCCTCGACGGCGGCGAACAACGAGAGGATGGAAGCGTCGGGCATCATCGGTGGCGACCGAGATCGGATGCGGGCGAATCGGACCGAGGCGGACCTGCCGCATTCCGATCCTTCTCCCGTCGGGGTAAGGACCTCCAGTGTGCCACGCGGGTTCGCGGATCGGATCGCCTTCGACGGACAAACTCGCCGTCAGGCGCGATGTGCAGGCGAATGCCTCAGCATTGGCGAAGACCGAACACCTTTCCGGACAGTCTCAACCGGTCGGCGTCGCCGGAGTCGCATTCGCCCGAGCCGTCTTGGCCGCGGCGAGGAACGACGCCGGATCCCGGAAGCCGAGCAGCCGCAGCACCTCGCGGCCGTTCGGATCGAGGAAGACGAGCGTGGGATACGCCTCGACCATGAAGCGCTCGGCGAGTCCGGGATTCCGCTCCGCGTCGATCTTGAGCGGCACCGCGTTCGCCTCGAGCCAGGCGACCACGTCGGGATCCTTCCAAGTCACCGCGTCGAGCCGACGGCACGGCGGGCACCACGTGGCGTAGAAGTCGAGGAAGACCATCTTTCCGTCGCGAGCCGCCTCCGCCGCAGCG
>JBMTTG010000419.1:0-2092 GCA_049449095.1 Phycisphaerales bacterium
CGCAGCTCTTGGCGGAGGAGCAGTCGCTCTTGCCGCTGACGGCGCCCATGCTGGCCTTGTCGCCGCAGGAGGTGCCGCAGCTCTTGGCGGAGGAGCAGTCGCTCTTGCCGCTGACGGCGCCCATGTTGGCGTTGCCGGTCGCCGGGCAGGCGGGCTTGTCGCTGCAGCTGCCGCAGCACTCGGCCTTCGCCGCGCCGCCGCTGACCGCGCCGGGGTTGGCGGTGGTGTCCTTCGAGGTGGTGTTGCAAGCGCCGAGGGCGGCGACGAGGGTCGCGGCCGCGAAGAGACGGATCATGCTCATGGGAGGCTCCTTGGTTCCGAAACGGGGGTAAACGGTCCCGAGCGTCCTCGGCTCGGAGACGTGCTGGACTCGGTCGGCCGCCGATGGACACCCATCGGACGGTTTCGGTTCGACTCGATCCGACGGATGGATCCATCGGGCGAGCAGAACCTTGCGAACGGTGAAGAATAGATTCCACCGGGGGGCAGTCAAGGAACCGATCGGTCATCGGACGTCGGTTCCCGGTCCCCAATGGCGTTGAGGTGACTTCCCGTGACACGCGGGGCCTCGGTCCAACGATCCCCTCGTCGAGTCCATCGAACGGCCGCCCTGTGACCTCGAACCCGCCTGAAGCCACCCCGGATCCCCGCCGCGAGCGACTCGATCGCCTCCTCGTGAAGGCCCGCGGGCTTGCCAAGGTCCCCGGGGTCTACCTCATGAAGGACTCTTCCGGGCAGGTCCTCTACGTGGGCAAGGCGGGGGTCCTGCCCAACCGGGTCTCGAGCTACTTCGTGCCCTCGGCGGACCTGGGCTTCCGCAAGCAGCCCATGCTCGATCTCGTCGAGGACTTCGACGTCATCGAGTGCGAGGGCGAGTGGGAGGCGCTCCTCGTCGAGAGCCGCCTGATCAAGGACACCCGGCCCCGCTTCAACGACCGGCTCGTCGACGACAAGACCTATCCGTACCTCGCGGTCACGCTGCGCGACGCCTCGCCGGGGGTCTACATCACCCGCAACCCTGCGGACGATCGCTTCAAGGGCGCGCGGATCCTCGGGCCGTTCGTCTCGGCCAACGGCTTGCGTCGCGCGGTGCAGTTGCTGCAGAAGGTCTTCAAGTACCGCACCTGCGAACTCGACATCGTGCCGGGCGATCCGCGCAACCGCCGCTTCCGTCCGTGCCTCCTGCACGCGATCGGGCAGTGCTCGGCGCCGTGCGCCGATCGCATCTCCCCGGAGGCGTATCGCGCGGACGTCGAGCGGTTCGTCCGGTTCCTCGGCTCGAAGCGAAGCGCCTTGCTGCGGGAACTGAAGGCCGAGATGGACGAAGCGTCGCAGCAACTGAGGTTCGAAGTCGCGGCAGCGCTGCGCGACCAGATCAAGGCGATCGAGAAGCTCGACGAGCGCGAGAAGCGCCGGGGCGAGGTCGACTTCGAGTGGCAGCCCGAGGTGACGGTCTTCTCCGGCGATCCCGCAGGCGGATTGCGCAGCCTGCAGCGGGCCCTCGGCACCGAGCATCCGATCCGCTGCATGGAGGCGATCGACATCGCGCACCTCGCCGGCGGCGAGACCGTCGGCAGCAAGGTCTGCTTCATCGATGGGCGACCCTTCAAGGACGGCTACCGCCGCTACCGCATCCAGTCGGTCGAGAACGACGACTACCGCGCGATCCAGGAGGTCGTCGATCGCCGGTACCGCGAGGCGGCGGCGGGGGAGGAACTGTTTCCCGATCTCGTGCTGATCGACGGCGGCAAGGGACAGCTCAACGCGGCGATGGAGGTCTTCGCGGGCCTCGGCGCCCGGCCGCCGCTTGTGATCGGGCTTGCGAAGAAGGAGGAACTGATCTTCCTGCCCGGCGATCGCGAGCCGATCAAGCTCGGCCGCGAGAACCCAGGGCTGAAGCTCTGCCAGGCGATCCGCGACGAGGCGCACCGCTTCGCGCAGCACTACCACCATCTGCTCGTGCGGAAGCGCACCATGCCCGACGCGGGGCCGGTGAAGCGGAGGCGGTCACGCAAAGCCGAAGAACCGGAGCAGACCGGCGAGCCGGGCGAAGGTTGAGGGCCCGCCGAGCGGGGCAAGCAATCCGGGCGTG
>JBMTTG010000420.1:0-2058 GCA_049449095.1 Phycisphaerales bacterium
CCTTCGAACCCGCGGGGGTGGGCCGCGGTCCCCGCCGTGTCATCGACGACTCGCGGCGACTCGATGGAGGCCCTCTTCCACGTTCGTCGATCCCAGTTCACGCCTCGCTATCATCCCGGACTCTCCTGTTTTTGAGCCCAAACGCGGCGATCCCACCCCATGGCCAAGGCGACCCTCGATCCCACCACTGCGCTTCCCAAGATCGACCGCTGCGGCGATCTCCACCATCGCCCGCGGGTGCTGCTCGGCAAGACCGGCCTCGACGGCCATGACCGCGGCGTGAAGCTCATCGCGAGGCTCCTTCGAGACAGTGGCGCGCACGTCATCTACTCGGGACTCTGGCAGACCCCGCGCAGCCTTGCGATCTCCGCCCGCGACGAGGACGTCGACGTCGTGGCGTGCTCGATGATGAGCAACTCGCACCTCGTGCTCGTGCCGCGCCTGATCGAGGAGTGCGCGAAGGTCGGACGTCCCGATCTCGTCGTCAACGTCGGCGGCATCATTCCCCAGGAGGACGTGCCGAAGCTGCTCGCCGCCGGCGTGCATCGGGTCTACCACACCGGCACGCCGATGGAGGAGATCGTCGAGAGCGTGCGCGAGGCGACGAAGCCCTACGGCGATGTCCCGACCGATCATCCGACGGCGCGGCTCGCCCGCGCGATCAGCCGAGTCTGGCACGGGGAGTCGGTGGACGCCCCCCGCAAGCGGCCGCGCCGGGTGATCGGCATCACCGGAAGCCCCGGCGCGGGCAAGAGCACCCTCGTCGCGGCCATGGCGGCCGAAGCCGCGCGTCGCGGCGGTTCGATGGCGGTGATCGCGTTCGATCCGATGAGCCCCATCACCGGCGGCGCGCTGCTCGGCGATCGGCTTCGCGTCGACTTCAACGCCGTCGACGAGAAGGTCTTCTACCGCAGCCTCGCGATCGTCGGCGAGGACTACACGAGGCTTCCGGACCTCGTCGAGATGATCGGCGGCGCGGGCTTCGACACCCTCATCGTCGAGACGGTCGGCGCCGGGCAGAACGACGTGGCGATCCGCGAACACGTCGACGTCACCGCGGTGGTCACCGTGCCAGGCATGGGCGACGCGGTGCAGATGGACAAGGCGGGCATCCTCGAGATCGCCGACCTCTTCGTCGCGAACAAGGCCGATCATGCCGGCGAGAGCAAACTGATGCGGGAACTGCTCGACATCGCCGCGGGCCGACCGATCTTCGAGACGGTGGCCACCGAGGGCCGGGGCGTCGTCGAACTGCTCGAACACCTGACCGCCTGACCTTCCGCGAGCCGCGGCCGTGACCATCGAAGTCCTCCTCATCAGCCTCGGCATCGTCGGGGCGCGGATCCTCGACGTCACGCTGGGCACGCTGCGCACCGTCGCGGTCATCCATGGCCGCCGCGGCGCGGCGTTCCTGCTCGGCTTCGTCGAGGTCCTGATCTGGGTGCTCGTCGTGAGCGGGGTGATCTCGACGGTGAAGGAGAACCCCTGGTACGCGATCGCCTACGCCTTGGGCTTCGCGACGGGGAACTACCTCGGCATCACGCTCGAGGGGCGGTTCGCCTTCGGCAAGCAGGTGGTGCGGGTCTTCACCCGGCACGGGGCGGAGATCGCGTCCACCCTGCGGGCCGAAAAGGTTCCGGTCACCGAGTTCGACGGCCGCGGCAAGGATGGCCCGATCTCGATGCTCTTCATCGAACTCGGCCGCCGCGACGCGTCGCGCATGCTTGCGAAGATCCGAGAGCTCGATCCCCACTGCTACTACGTCGTCGACGACATCCGGCTCGCCTCGTTGGCCGGGCCGGCAAGCCAGTCGAGCGACGCCAACAGCCCGGTGAAGCGCAAGTGAGCCTCGACGAGACGAACTCGACCTCGGGCATTCGGGTGTCGCCGGCGAACCTCGACGAACCCCGCGACGCCGACGCGATCCTCGCGCTCCTTCGGGCGTTCGCGCAGGAGCCGGTCTCGGGCGGCCGCGACCTTCCGACCGAGGTGCAGGCGCGTCTCATCGACGGGCTGCGCCGGCACCCGGTCTCCCGCAACTGGCTCGCGTGGGACGAC
>JBMTTG010000421.1:0-2052 GCA_049449095.1 Phycisphaerales bacterium
TGATCCGGCTCGCACCGGCGTAGGGAACGCGTCCGATCGAACTCGCCGCTTCTTCGAAGCCGCGGGCGGGCCGGACCCCCCGAGCCGGCGCCCGCGTGCCGCGATCGCCTTGGAAGGTTCGCGGATCCCGCGCGATGTCCGTTCGCCGCCTGGAGCCGATCCCATGATCCACGTTCGCCCGACCGACGCCGCCGACCGCACCGCCGGCTCCGACGCCCTCGCGTCGCATCCGGAACTCGAAGTCGAGACGCTCTCGCGCTTCGCGCCTCCGATCCACGGGGCGATGAACCCCGGCGGGGCGAACGCCGCGACCACGCCAGGCTCCTTCGCGAACCGTCCCGATCTCGGCGGACCGCTCTCGTTCAGTTCACCCGACACCCCGGGCATGCCGGCGGTGAGCACGAAGACCGCATGGGACTTTCTGCCCGAGGGCTGGTCGAGCGTGGTGCTCGCCGAGGCGCCGAGCGGCGATGCGTGCGAGACCTGCTGCGGCGATTCGAAGTCGGTCGTCGAGTTCCGCTCGGCCCGCGGCGAGTGGCGTCGCGTGGTCTACCCCAAGGGCTTCACGCCGATCACGCAGCTCGAGTCGGCGCGGCTCGGCGTGGTCACGCCGCAGATGACGCGGGTCGCCGAGCGCGAGCCGCATCTCAGCGCCGAACTCGTGCGAGACGAGATCGCGGCGGGGCGGATGGTGATCCCCGCCAACGTCAACCATCTCGCGCACCGCCTCGATCCGATGGCGATCGGCCGGGCGACCAAGACCAAGATCAACGCGAACATGGGCGCGTCGCCGGTCTCCTCGGGCATGCACGAGGAGCTCGAGAAGCTCGACTGGTCGATCCGCTGGGGCGCGGACACGGTGATGGACCTCTCGACCGGCGGCGATCTCGACGCCTGCCGCAGCGCGTTCTGCGAGCACTCGACGGTGCCGATCGGAACCGTGCCGATCTACTCGATGATCATCGGTCGCAAGATCGAGGACCTCGACGAGCGGATCGTGCTCGAGACCCTCGAGCATCAGGCGAAGCAGGGCGTCGACTACTTCACGATCCATGCGGGCGTGCGGAAGGCGCACCTGCCGCTCATCAAGCGGCGCCTGATCGGCATCGTGAGCCGAGGCGGAAGCCTGCTTGCGAAGTGGATGATCGTCCACCACCGCGAGAACCTGATGTACTCGATGTGGGACGAGATCTGCGAGGTCATGCGCCGCCACGACGTCACCTTCTCGATCGGCGACGGACTGCGGCCCGGCGGCCTCGCCGACGCGACCGATGCGGCGCAGCTCGCCGAGCTCGAGACCCTCGGGGAACTCACCGAGCGGGCGTGGCGGCACGGCGTGCAGGTCATGATCGAGGGGCCCGGGCACGTGCCGTTCGACCAGATCGAGTTCAACATGAAGCTGCAGCGGCGGCTCTGCCACGGCGCGCCCTTCTACGTGCTCGGCCCGCTCGTCACCGACATCTTCCCCGGCTACGACCACATCACGAGCTGCATCGGCGCGACCGCCGCGGCCTACCACGGCGCAAGCATGCTCTGCTACGTGACGCCCAAGGAGCACCTGGGCCTTCCCAAGCGCGACGACGTCAAGCAGGGCTGCATCGCCTACAAGATCGCGGCGCACGCCGCGGACGTGGCGCTCGGCATTCCCGGCGTGCGCGATCGCGACGACGAGCTCACCAAGGCCCGCGCCGCCCTCAACTGGGAGAAGCACTTCGAGCTGTCGTTCGATCCCGACACCGCGCGGGCCTACCACGACGAGGACCTCGACGTCGACACCGACTTCTGCGCGATGTGCGGCCACGACTGGTGCAGCGTGCGGATCTCGAAGGAGATCGTCGAGTTCACGAGCGGCAAGGCCGAGGAGTACCGCCGCGACAAGCCGGTCAAGAGCGCGGCGCTGACGCCCGAGCAGCGGGAGATCCTCGAGAAGCGGGGCGTCTTGAGCCCCGAGGAGATCCACAAGCTCGCGTCGAAGACCCGCAAGGCCGTCGGCGCCGAGGCGGGCAAGGCGAGCTGCCACAGCGACTACGTCGACCCCGAGGAGGCGAAGCG
>JBMTTG010000422.1:0-2038 GCA_049449095.1 Phycisphaerales bacterium
CGAGCGAAGCGAGCGACCACCCTGTGACGTGGCCCGGGCCCGCCGCACCAGTCACCGGCTCAAGGTCAGCGTGCCTTCAGGCCCTGGGTGCCCAACCCCAAAAGTAGACACGGCCGCGCCCTTTTCAGATCGCGGCCGGTCTCCCTTTCCCTCGTGCTCCAAGACCCGTGGGGATGATGGATTGCTTTGGATTCGGACCTTAGGGGGGTCCGTCCTCAGGAGCTCAGATGTTCGGGGTTCCCTTTCCCGTCAACCTCCGAGTGATCCGCGCCCTTTTCTTCGCGGGACTCGGTGCTCCAGCGATCAATCCTCCCAGCCAGACGATTCCGGGTCCCTTGCTCCCTGAATCGTCCAACCCGCATCCGACAGTGATTACTCCCTCCCTTGCCATCGGACTTGAGGTCTTCAGAGCCTCCAAGCACGGATTGTGCGTTGCGATCGGGGGGGTGCAAGCGCGTGCCTGCGTTTTCCGCGACTTTTTTATGCGCACCCCCTCCACCGTTACGGGAGCTGACGCGAATTCTGACGGCGTCCGCAGCCGGATCGGCCGAGGCTGCGAGATAGGCTCTTCCGAGCCTCGGGCGTAGCCACGTCGAAGCAGGCCGGCCCGCGCCTGCGATTCGCGCTCAAGATCGCCGGGAGGCCCGGCGAGACCGCTCCCTGAACCTGACATGACCCCACGCTCGCTCGACCGGCCATTGCGCTCCGCCCTGACCCTCGCGATGGGTGTTGGCACGGTCGCCATCGACCTGCACGGCGCCCCGGGGGCGGATCCCCGAGCCGATCCGACGGCTGCAGAACGGCAGGATGCCCCGCCTCGGGCTCGGGCCTCCTGGCGAGATCGCACCCGGGAGGTCGCGGCTGCTGGGGGCGTCTCGGTGCGGAGCGATCTCTCCGCCGACCGCACGGCGACCCTTGCGGCCGCCGAGTCGGCGGCCCTCCGCCGCCTGATCGACCCGTGGGGGCAACCGAGGGGAGGGCGGCGTCTGTGGGGCTTCGCAACGCGCGGCGCGTTCGAGGCCACCCTCCGCACCGAGTTCGGCGGCGATGCTCGCGGTCGCGAGGTGGTTCTGGTCGACCATCGCGGTGATCGCCTGGTGGCGGTCTGCGATGCCGGCGTGGCCGAGGATCGCCTCGCCCATGACTTGGCGGCCGCGATCGCCGAGCGGCATCTGATCGAGCGATGGCCGGCGGCGTCGCCGTGGCTGCGGGCCGCCTTGCCGGCGTGGTTCGGCGAAGCCATGGCGTACGGCGGTTGGCATCCAGGCTTGGCCAACGCTTCCCGGCAGGAGTCGCTGGCGGCCGCCGCGTCGGCCGGGCGATTGATCGGGGTCGATCGGGTGATCGCCCTGGATCGACTCGCGTGGCGTGCCAACGAGGCTGGAGGCAGCGGTCCGTTGCAGGAGGCCGAGGCGGTGGCCTTGCTGGCAACGCTGCTCGGCGATCCATCCGATCGAAGTGCCGGCGCGACGGGGCGACGCGCGGCGATGGGCCGATGGTGGCGGCAGGTGCAGTCGGGCACCGATCCTCGTCGCGCGTGGGGCGAGGTCTTCGGCGTGCCGCTGGCGGTGCCGGTGCGCGAGGCGGTGGAGTCCACGATGGCCCGATCGCCGTCCGAACTGGAGCGAGCCATTCGGGAAGCTCGTTGGCTCGCGGAAGGGCGACTGCATCTGGAAGCCCGTGGCGAGACCATCGCCGATCCCGCCGAGGTCCGTCAGCGGTTGCTCGACTCCGGCTTCGCACTCGAGGACGCGTGCGTCGCGGCGAGTGGACGCTGCGGCTGGCGGCCGTCGACCGACGAGTCGCCGGTGTGGTCGCCCTCACGACGATCGACGCCGCAGGGCGACGAGCCGTCCGCCCAGTCGCCCTCGGTGGACGTGTGGAGCGGGGCGGTGGGGACGACGCTCCTCGAGGTTCGATGGACCCGATCGGCCGACGGCGGCTGGCGGTACGCGATCCGGATTGGGGGATGAGGGGGAGAAGAGGAGAAGGGGAGAAGAGGAGAGGAGGAGAAGAGGAGAAGCGGAGAAGAGGAGAC
>JBMTTG010000423.1:0-2036 GCA_049449095.1 Phycisphaerales bacterium
GAGCGGCACCGAGAACGTGGGTCGGCGGGGCGAAGCGGGCGGGCGCGGCGTGGCGGTCTCGTCGGCGATCCTGAAGACCCGCGATCCGCGCGGCGTGGCCGAGGCGATTCGCACCGCGATCGAGTCGGGCGAGGCGAGTCCGGCTTCAGGCGAGGCGGTCTCGGCGTGAGCGGCGACGCCACGGTGCGCGAGGTCGAGTTCACCTTGCTCGGCACCGGGACCTCCGCAGGCATTCCCGTGATCGGCTGCGCGTGTGCGGTGTGCCGGAGCGACGACCCTCGCGATCGGCGGTTGCGGTGCGGTGCCTGCCTTCGATTCGTGGATCCTTCGGGCGTGCGGCGCACCATCCTGATCGACGTGCCCCCCGACCATCGCGAACAGTCGCTGCGGCATGGGCTCGACCGCTGCGACGCGATCGTCGTCACGCACGACCATGTCGATCACGTCTGGGGGCTCGACGAGGTGCGGCGCTACAACGTGCTGATGGCGTCTCCGATCGAGGTGTGGGCGTCGCGGGAATCGCTCGACGGCCTGCGTCGCGTGTACCGGCACGTCTTCGAGCGCACCACGAACGTCAACGACTCCTTCGTCGCCGACCTGATCGCGCGGCCGATCGAGGAGGATCGCCCCTTCGATCTGTTCGGACTGCGCTTCACGCCGGTGCCGCTGCTGCACGGGCGCCTGCCGATCCTCGGCTTCCGCATCGAGGCGGTCGATGCTCGCGGCGAGGTGCTCGCGGCGCAGCCCGGTCCGCTGCCGCTCGCCTACTGCACCGACTGCTCGGCGATCCCTCCGAAGTCGTGGTCATTGCTGCGTGGGCTGCGAACGCTCGTGCTCGACCTGCTTCGGTATCGGCGGCACCCCACGCACTTCACGGCGGACGAGGCGATCGCCGCCGCGTCGCAGATCGGGGCAGGCCGCACGCTCTTCATCCACATGACCCACGACATCCGCCACGCCGAACTCGACTCGAGGCTTCCGCCCGGCATGAACCTCGGCTACGACGGCCTGACCCTGACGTGACTCAGGTCGTCGCTTCGTCGGCGAGGCTCCTGGCGAGGTGCTTGCCCACGAGGCGTGCGACGAGCACGGTGAGATAGGCCTGGCCGAGGATCGCCTCGACGTTCGAGAGGGAGCGGGCGAGATCCGACACCGGCGTGATGTCGCCGTAGCCGACCGTGGTGAGCGTCACCAGGCTGAAGTAGAGCATGAGCCGGTGGGGGCCGAGCGACGGGTCGTCGAGGCGGAGCTTCTCCGAGATCGAGAACGCCTCCGGGTTCGCCAGCAGGATCATCGAGTAGCCCGAGGCGAAGATCACCCCGATCAGCATGTAGACCGAGATCGATCCGCAGATCGCGTCGCCATCGACCTGGGTCTTCGTGAAGACCTCGGTCCCGATGAGGAGCCCGATCGCGACGAGGATCAGGCCCGAGGCGAAGAGCGCTGGCACGCCCAGCCAGACGAGCCAGTGGTCGCCGAGCACGCGAGCCCCGATTCCCAAGGCGATCGAGACGACCGCGAGCCCGATGAGCGACCAGTACTGGGCGCGATGGTGGTGATAGGTCTGGATCGCGACGAAGAGGAAGCCGGCGTTCACGAGGTCGGAGATGTAGACCGTGTGGCTTGTGGTCGTGTAGAGCGGATACGACCCGAACGAGGGGCCGACGATCATCAGCCCGATGAGCGAGGAAAGCAGCCAGACGTAGCGTCCGGAGAAGAGGACCCCGAGAAACCCGAGGACGGTTGGGCGGTGATGGCTCGAGGTGTGGTGGACGTCGTTCACGATTCGGAGATCGGCGGCGAGGGCAGGGCCGCTGGAAAACCCGGCACGGCTCGCGGAGACTGGGAAGTTCCCCGCCTGGTCACCCGCACCGAGAACAGCCCATGATCGATCGCCACGAATCGCCGTCGGAAGCAGCCGGCGCAAACTCGAACGAGAAACCCATCGGGACTCGGCCGTCGCGTCGCGGCATTCTCGTCGCGGGCGCGGCGGCGATTGCCGGCGCGGCCGTGTCGGCGATGGGCAGCCAGGCGCG
>JBMTTG010000424.1:0-2027 GCA_049449095.1 Phycisphaerales bacterium
CGCGCCCAGCGGGCGCCGGCGGGGGCGTGATCGCCGAGCGACTCCGCGACCGAGGCCGCGAGGGCGAGCGTCTCGTCGTCGTCGATGCCACCCTCGAGCGCCCGATCGAGCGCCGAGGCAGCGTCGCGCAGCCACGGCTCGCGGGCCGGCGAGTTCGCGCCGGCGGCCTGGCTCTGGGCGACCCGCACCCGCGCGAACCACGCGGCGGCGGAGGCGTCGTCGGGAAGGCTCGCGACCAGGCCCTCCGCGACGATCGAGGCTTCGTCGAGTCGTTGCGCGAGCAGGTTCCGCTCGATCGCGGCGATCGCGGCTTCGCGCGAGTCGGCGTCGACGACCTTGGTGGGGGCGTTGGTCGAAGGCGTGTCGCCTCGCTCGCAGGCGACGATCGAGAGCACGATCGAGAGGCCCAACGCCATCGAAGCGCGTCCGCGAGCCGGGCGCCGGCAGCCCGCCGGTACCATTCCTCGCGATGTCTTCGAGCCCCTCATCATCGTCGTCTGCGTCCTCGTCTGCGGATGCGCCTTCGGGCGCCGCGGAATCCGCGCCCAGCGCGGCTCTGGCCTCGGCGTCACTCGAGAAATCGTACCTGCCCGCCTCGTGCGAGCCGGTGGTCCGCACGGCGTGGCGCGAGGCCCGGTGCTTTCACGCCGATCCGGTGCGCGATGCGGGCAAGCCGCCGTTTGCGATCCTGATCCCGCCGCCCAACGTGACGGCGGCGCTCCACCTCGGACACGCCCTCAACAACACCCTGCAGGACGTGCTCGCCCGCCGCAAGCGCATGCAGGGCTTCGACACGCTGTGGATGCCCGGCACCGACCACGCCGGCATCGCCACGCAGACGGTCGTCGAGAAGCGGCTGCTCCGCGAGGGGATCCGACGTCAGGACCTCGGGCGCGAGAGGTTCATCGAGCGCGTGCAGGAGTGGAAGGACGAGTACGAGGCGACGATCATCGCGCAGCTCGAGAATCTCGGCTGCTCCTGCGACTTCGAGCGGACCCGCTTCACCATGGATCCGGTCTGCACCGCGGCGGTGCGGACCGCGTTCTTCCGGCTCTTCGCCGAAGGCCTGATCTACCGCGGCAAGCGGCTCGTCAACTGGGATCCCGCCACGCAGACGGCCCTCGCCGACGACGAGGTCGAGATGCGCACGGTTCCCGGGCGCATGCACTACCTCCAGTACCCGCTCGAGGACGGCTCGGGGTTCGTGGTGGTCGCGACCACGCGGCCCGAGACGATGCTCGGCGACACCGCGGTCGCGGTGAATCCGAAGGATCCCCGCGCGGCGTCGCTCCGCGGCAAGCGGGTGCGGCTGCCGATCGTCGATCGCGTCATCCCGATCGTCGAGGACGACTACGTGGTGATGCCCGCGTCGCTCGGCGGCGAGGCGAGCGATCCGAAGGCCGCCTTCGCGACGGGCTTCCTCAAGGTCACGCCCGCCCACGACGCCAACGACTGGGAGATCGGGCGCCGCCACGATCTGGCGGTGATCAACGTGCTCGGACCCGACGGCGCGATCTCCGATCGCCACGGCTGGAGCGACGTCTCGGAGGAGGCCCGTGCGTTCGTGGGACTTTCCCGCGAGGACGCCCGGGTGAAGGTCATCGAGTGGTTCCGCGCGAAGGGGCTCCTCGCGGAGATCCGCGAGTACGAGCATGCGGTCGGCCACAGCTACCGAAGCCACGTGCCGATCGAGCCATGGCTCAGCGACCAGTGGTACGTGCGGGTGACCGACCCTCGCCTCGCCGGGGCGGCGCTTCGCGCGATGGCGCCCGAGCAGGTCGAGGGCTCGCTGCCCGCGCCCGCGCAGGCCGCGTACCTGGCGCTGAAGGACGAACTCGTCCGCACGCTGATCTCCGAGCGAAAGTCGCTCGCCGACGGCAACCTCGACGGCGTGGTGGACGGCCAGGACCTCGGCGGGCTGCTCTCCGAGTGGGGGTCGATGGGCTTCTGGGACGTGACCCAGGACGGCGTGGTGGACGGCGTCGACTTGGGCGAGCTGCTGGCCGCATGGGGCCAGGTGCCGTTCT
>JBMTTG010000425.1:0-1962 GCA_049449095.1 Phycisphaerales bacterium
CGTCGGCTGCGACTCGATCGCGTGCGCGAAGGTGTGGCCGAGGTTGAGCAGGCGCCGCTCGCCGCGCTCGAGCGGATCGCGCGCGACGACCGCCGACTTGAACCGCACGCTCGTCGCGATCAGTTCCCCGATCGCCTCCGCGTGACCGGGCGATGCCGGATCCGCGAGCGATTCGGCGCGTCGCTCGATCCACTCGACCTCCGTCTCGCCCTCGATCCACGCGTGCTTGAGGCTCTCCGCAAGGCCCGAGCGATGCTCCTCGATCGGCAGCGTGCGAAGCGTCTCGCGATCGATGACGACGAGGCTCGCCGGCCAGAACGACCCCACGAGATTCCGCCCGAGCGCTCCGCCCGCGAGCGGCACGTTCACCGCGGTCTTGCCGCCGATCGAGGCGTCGACCATCGCGAGCAGCGTGGTCGGCACGAGCACGAGCGGCACGCCGCGCAGCAGGACCGACGCGGCATGGCCCGCAAGGTCTCCGATCAGTCCCCCGCCGACCGCGACGATCGGCGAGTCGCGATCGACGCCGTGCCCGATCGCCGCGGCGAGGATCCGATCCGCCTCCGCCTGCGTCTTGCGATGTTCGTTCGCTTCGAGATCGAGCCGCTTCACCACGACGCCCGCCTCGCGCAGCGATCGTTCGACCGCGTTGCCTGCGGCCTCCGCGGCATTCACATCGACGACGAGCATCGCGCGAGCGCCCGAGGCGAGACGGAGGTCGGCCGCGAGGCGCGATCCAAGCGTGCTCGCCGCACCAGCCTCGATCACGATCCGCGTCGACTCCGTCGGCACGAGCGATGCCGCAATCCGCCGCCAGTCGATCGAGCGCTCCTCGCCGCGTGTTCCGTCGGCATGCCTGGTCATGGCGAACCCTCCCGCGCCGCCTCATGCTCGAGCACTGCGAGCGCCTGCGCCGGATCCGTCGGCAGATCGCGGCGGCGATCGTCCGCCGGCATCTCGCCCGACGGCACCAGCCGTGCCGGCCGCACGGGCCGCTTCGCGAGTCGTCGAAGCCAGATCACGATCGGAATCATCGCGAAGACCAGGAGCGCGACGATCCCGCCGCGACCCCATCCCGCCGGAGCTTCGGCCACCGGCACCGCGACGCCGACGACGGTCGGGAACGCGCGGCGGATTCCGTCGCGACCCTCGAGCTCCGTCACCCGGAGGAAGCGACCGACGACCTCGACCCGCCGAGGCGCGCGATCGGGCGCCAGCGCCGGCGGATCGACCACCCACACCTGAACGGCGCCGGAGGTCTGCGGATCGCCCTCCATGGCGTCGGGCCGGACGAACCACTCGGCCAGTCGGGGGGCGTCGGCCGAACGCGGGCTCGGCCACGGGAAGGCCGTCGCCTGCTCGAGCCGGCCCGACAACCGGACGAGCGTTCCCCGCTGCAAGTCGGGATCGGCGAGCCAGGCTGGCCAATCCGGACGCTGCACGATCGGCGAAGCCGCGATCGCCTCGGAAAGGGCACGAGGATCACGCGGCCACATCGCCGCGTGGTCGAGCAGGCGGACCCACGACTCCTCTCGTCGCTCGAGCCCATCGCTTGAAGCCTCGATCGCAATGCGATCCGACCCCGTCAGCGTCGGAAGCGGTCCCCCCTGTTCGGCCGCGGCCGAGTCGGCGATCGCCAGAGCCACGACCGCGCCGGCGAGCGAGACCCGCCTTGAACCGCAGCGATGTCGAGAGCGGCGTTGATCGATCGATGCGGAACGATTCGAAGCCACGGGGCTCCTCCAGATCCAGACGGCGGCGGCACGGTAGCTTCGCCTCGAGGTCGTTCACCGCGAGTTCGCCGATTGCCCGACGACGCGATCGAGGCGAATACCTCCCCTCCAATTCTGAACAACACCCCGGGCCTCGACCGAATCAAAGCAGTTCTGGTGTGGAATGCGACGCCTACCCTTCTCCCTGGAACCTCCGATGTCCCCGATCCAGGAACAGATGACTGTGCGG
>JBMTTG010000426.1:0-2004 GCA_049449095.1 Phycisphaerales bacterium
ATGCCTGGCGGATGCGGCATGGAGTGGTCCAACGGATCGCAGGAGGGTGGACGATGAGCGGTCACCAGGTGCGTCTTGCCGCAGGATTTTCGGTCTGCGTCGTCGCGTCTTCCATTCATGGCCAGTCTCCGAACGTGCCTGCGGCGGAGCCGACCGGTCCGATCGCGATCGTCGGCGCGACGATCCACACCGCTTCGGCGGACTCCGCACGACCGCCGGTGATCGAGCGAGGCTGGATCCTGGTGCGCGATGGTTCGATCGTCGATCTCGGCGGCGCCGAACGTGCGATGCCCGAACTCGATCCGTCCGATTGGACGATCGTCGATGCCTCGGGCATGCACGTGTGCCCCGGCTTCCACGCGATGGACACGCAGCTCGGGCTCGTCGAGACGATGGCGGTGCGGGCGACCGACGATCGGCGGGAGACCGGCGACGTCACGCCGGAGATCGTGCCCGCGGTGGCGATCAACCCCGACACCGATCTCATTCCCGTCGCGCGGGCCGGCGGGATCCTGCTCGCGTCGGTCGTGCCGGAGGGCGGGCTCGTCCCGGGTTGGTGCTCGACGATCCGGCTCGACGGATGGACGCCCGAGGAACTCGCCATCGAGCCGAAGGCGGGCCTGCTCGTCGCGTGGCCGATGATGGATCCGGTTCGCGCATCGTGGGTTCGTCGAGGCGAGGACTCGCAGCGCCAACGGACTCGCGAGCAGCTCGACGCGCTCGAGAAGCTCTACGACGACGCGGCCGCGTGGCTTGCCGCTCGCGAGGCGGATGCCGACATGGCGCTCGATCGGCGGCTTGCCGCGGTGACGGAGACCTTGGAGGGCGCGAAGCCGATCTTCGTCACCTGCGGCTCGACCTCGCAGGTCGAGGCGGCGATCGCGTTCGCCGCGCGGCGAGGCCTGAGGCTCGTGATCGTGGGCGGGCCGGGCACGCTCGAGGTGGCCGATCTGCTTGCGGAGCGCGACATCCCCGTCGTCGTCGACGGCGTCCATCGCCTGCCGACGAATCGGCACGATCGTCCATTCGAGCCCTTCGAGCTCGCGGGCAAGCTGCATGCGAAGGGTGTGCGGGTTGCGATCGCGGCCGCGGAGGAGCCGGCTCACGAGCGGAACCTTCCGCATCAGGCCGCGACCGCGGCCGCGCACGGACTTCCGGCCCCGGCGGCACTCGCCGCGATCACCCGCGTGCCGGCGGAGATCGTCGGGATCGCCGATCGCTACGGATCGCTCGAGCCGGGGCGTTCCGCCACGCTGCTCGTGCTCGATGGCCCGCCGCTCGAAGTCTCCTCTGCGACGGTGGCGGCGTACATCGACGGGCGGCCGATCGATCTCTCGAGCCGTCAGAGCCGTCAGCGGGAGAAGTACCTCGAGAAGTACCGCCGGCAAGGGCGCCTCGAGGACTCCGTCACCACGGCACCCTGACTTCGCCCGAGATCCGCTCCTGCGTCGAGACCTCGAGCACGGCGGCGATCGAGACGGTCGAGCCGGGACCGGGTGTCGTGGTCCAAGGCCGCTCGAGGCGAAGCCGGTAGGTCTGCGTCACCGGATCGAACAGGCGGCGGTTGGTCGCCCGATCGAAGAGATCGAACTCGAACGTCGTGTCGGTGGGAGTGGCGTTCGCGCAGCGGACTTCGATCGCGAGACGCCCGATCGCCTTGACCGGATCGCCGTCCTGATCGCGGAACTCGACCATCACGAGCAGCGACTGCTCGGCACCGCTGCTGTCGGCTCGCGTCAGCGGATGGATCGAAACGCTCGACGGACGAAACGGCCAGTCGAGCGAGCCTGCTCCGAGCGGCGACGGAGCCTCCTTCGGCGGGCAGCCCGCGAGGGTCGGAAGCAGCGCGCACAGCAAGGCGGCCAAGGCGCTCGGAACTCGCGAGGTGGCGCCGATTCGTGCGTTCATGGGACGCCCTCGGGGCGGGGCCGCTTCGGCGGCGAGGCGGACTCGGTCGTCGCGCTTCGATCGCCTGGTCAGGCTGCGCCGCCCGGCGCAGCCGCC
>JBMTTG010000427.1:0-2002 GCA_049449095.1 Phycisphaerales bacterium
GGCGCCCGAGGCGGATGAACTCCTCGGCGCGAAGGAGCGCCGAGGAAGGCGCAAACCGCACATCCGGCTCCATGCAGTAGACGCAGCGGAAGTTGCAGCGATCGGTGAGCGAGAGCCGCAGGTCGCGGATCGTGCGTCCGTGGCTGTCGAGCAGCACGCCCCGGCGATGCGCCGAATCGGGCGCCCGCGGCGGCGCGGCGGCCGAGCCGGTGTTCGCGTCGCTCCGCGTCCATTGCGGAAGCGGGATCGCTTCGGGCGTCGGCGCGAGCAGGCTCACGTTCGGACCTCGACCGGGCCGACCCGCAGCATGCCGTCGGTGAGGATCCTCGCCCGCAATCCGCCGCGGCCTCGAAGGCGTCGCTCGGCGCCTGGCGCGATCGCCGCGTCCATCCACGCGCAGGGCTTGCACTCCTCGCTGCCGAGGAAGCGAACGCCGCCGATCTCGAACTCGCGTCCGATGAGGGCGTCGAGATCGATGCCGGCGGTGAGCACGTTGCGTCGGGTGGCGGCGAGATCGCGACGCGCGTCGTCGAGATCGAGCTCGCGCCAAAGCTCCTCGAGCGTCTCCCGCGCGACGAAGGTGATCTGACCCTTGTAGTCGGGCCGGTAGTCGAAGAATCGATCGCCCCGCAGCCCTCGGCCCGCGATGCATTCGACCTGTTCGACCGAGACCGTCGGATGTTCGAGGGCCGGCTTGCCGAACCTCCCGTAGAAGTTGTGGCCCGGCGAGATGAAGAGGCGCTCGATTGCGGCGCGGCTCGGCGTGCTCATGACGTCGTCGCCTCCGCGATCGCCGGCTGCGGGCGACGGCCGCTCGCGCCATCCGAAACGCGTTCGATCCGCCCGAAGTCCGAATAGACGTTGAAGCGGCCGTCGCGCACGAAGCCGAGCAGCGTCATGCCGCAGCCGCGGGCGATCTCGACCGCGAGGCTCGAAGGCGCGCCGACCGAGGCGAGGATCGGCACGCCCGCCATCGCGGACTTCTGGACCAGCTCGAAGCCGCATCGCCCGCTCACCAGGACGATCCGGTGCTGAAGCGGGATCGAACCATCGAGGAGCGCCCGCCCGAACAGCTTGTCGAGCGCGTTGTGCCGGCCGACGTCCTCACGAAGCGAGAGCAGCCTGCCCTCGAGATCGAAGAGCCCCGCCGCATGCACGCCTCCGCATCGCTCGAAGGCCGACTGCGCGGATCGCAGCGCCTCGGGGAGGCGATGGATGGTCGCGGGCGCGATCGACGGAACGCCGGCACGGATCGGATGGCGGCGCCGGCTCTGCAACGTCGCGAGCGTCGACTTGCCGCAGGCGCCGCAGCTTGCCGAGATGAACGTGGCGCGAGCGTCGGGAAGGCGCAAGGGGTCGGCGCGGAGACGCACCGAGACGACGTCGCCCTCGACGTCCTCCTCGCGCTCGATCCAGTCGATCTCGTCCGCGGCGTGCACCACGCCTTCGGCAAACAACAGTCCCATGGCGAGTTCGGCGTCTTGGCCTGGCGTGCGAAGCACGACGATCGAGCGTCGCTCGATCTGGCCGTCGGTCGCGGCGGCCTCGATCCGGATCTCGAGCGGCGCTTCGACGACGAGATCGTCCTCCGCGGCCTCGTCGCATCCGGTGCGGAGGCGACGCACCGCGATCCGCCGCAGGGCTTCGTCGGCCGAGCCCGAACTCATCCCTCGATCCTCGAGCGGGCGATCTCGACCTCGAGGTGCTTCATGAGCGGCTGATCGGACTGCTTCGAGAACTCGGAGATCCCGCACAGCACGTTGAGCTCGGGCATGTAGCCCATCGCGCAGCCGCGGGGGATCGAATAGGGGATCGCCCGGAAGCCGCGCACCTCGCGGGTGGAGCCGTCTCGGGCGAAGCTCGTGATGTCGACGAGATCGAACTTCGCGAGGCCGCGCTCGCGCATGTCGGCCTCGTTCATGAAGACGAGCGTGCGAAGATTGCGGACGCCGCGGTAGCGGTCGTCGTTGGCGTAGATCGTGGTGTTCCACTGGTCGTGCGA